>CBFDBW010000127.1:0-7480 GCA_965603145.1 uncultured Syntrophobacterales bacterium | reverse complement strand
CCCTTATAAGACAGTTCACTAGCAGATTTCAATGGCACATTTTACTTTGTCTAGCACTTCTGCTCAGTGGGGTGATTCATTATTTTAACCCACACTGCCCGGACGGCAATCAGACGCATGAAAACACCACTCCAAAACTCCAATACTCCATTCCTCCAAGGCAACAGGGCTCGGAGTTTGCAGAAGAGAGGAGAGGTTTCAGGCCCTGCCGTGTTTCAATGAACCACTATTGGTATGGATTTTGCTGTTACCTGCACGTGACGATGAATAATCATTGGGCTTGTGATGTGGAGTAACTCCACACAATAAGGACCTGTGCAGAACAGTAGAGCCGGAGGTTCCCGTCCCGGTGGAGAGCGGGGCTGGATGAGCCTCATACGCTTCAATAGGTATAAGGATAAATTGTGTATGCGGACGTACAAAAAAAGACACAATACATCATTAGCCCCCAATCCAACGCAGTGAAATAAAAGGAGGTTCCCATGTCCTTCACAAAACTTCTCCTAATTTGGCCGGGATCCCCAGTCCTATCCATGCTCATTTGGATTGTGGTCATGGTTGTTTTGCTTTACCTGGCGCGCACGCCTGCCCACAGAGCAATCCACTCCTTGGCCCGAGTTATCCACAATGGCTTCCGTTTAATGTCGCGATCTGTAATGCTTGCTGAGCAAAAACTGGCGCAGCGCAACAAAGAGGTCTCGCTCTCCGCCGGAATAGAATCGGTGGAGCGCTTGATCGAGAGGGAATTTCACCGTGTCGATGCGGTGGTGAAGAGGGACCTCAGTGGTTATCCCACCCTGCACCGTGCTCTGTCGGATCAAACTACCAAGATAGATGAGGACTATAGGGAAAGCTCTGAGACACCTCCTCCTCCTCCTGGTTGGGTAGGTGCAGTAGAAGCGGTGGCAAAGCTTCCTCATCAGGGTGACGGAACGGTTGCCAATATTTTGAACGAAATCCACAAAACCGCCGTCTCTCAGTATAAAACCTCTACGGACGAGCACCGAAAGGCGGTGGCTGAACGTCACAACCTGCTCAAGAAAATGATGCCCTACTGGCGCCGAATGGCTCAAACCCTTGAACAAGTGGGCAAGACCATAACTGGATTACACGAGCGTGCCAGGGTAATCGACAACCGGATGACTGAATACGAGGAAATAAGGGAGCAGACTGACAAGGCAGCGCGGATGTTAACTTCCTCATCCCTCACCCAATTTTTTATCTCCGGCTTCGTCCTACTCATCGCCATAGGGGGTGCAGTAATTAACTTCAACCTCATTGCTCTTCCCATGTCGGAGATGGTTGGAGGCGGAAGTTATATCGGCGGTTTCAAAACCGCTAATGTTGCCGCTCTGGTGATTATTCTGGTGGAAGTTGCCATGGGCCTCTATTTGATGGAATCACTTCGTGTTACCAGGTTATTCCCAATTATAGGTCAAATGGATGACAAGATGCGCACTCGCATGATTTGGATAACCTTCAGCATCTTGTTTGTCCTGGCAAGCGTCGAGGCCGCACTGGCGTTCATGCGAGATCAGATCGCCGCAGATATGCAGGCTTTGAGACAATCACTTGCAGCTGTGGAAGCAACTGGCGCTGCCGTGAATAGCTGGATTCCAACTGTGGGCCAGATGGTAATGGGCTTTGTTCTGCCCTTTGCCCTGACATTTGTGGCCATACCTCTCGAGTCTTTTGTTCAGTCTTCCCGCACTGTATTGGGTGTTACAGCAGCCGCGGTTTTGCGCTGGCTCTCCTTTTTCCTTCGCTTGCTGGGAAACGTAAGCCACTATTGTGGCGAGTTGCTGGTGAACATTTACGACCTGTTCATTTTTCCGCCGCTCTGGGTGGAAAATATGATCAGGGACAAGAAACAACCAACTGAGATCATACTAGAGGAGGAGGTGTCGTGATGAAAAAGTATCTGGCCCTAATGCTGGTTCTTTTACCATTTCTGTGGGGCTGTCCTGATACCATCAGTCATTCCAGGGGGGTGTACATGCTTCTAGACACCTCGGGCACGTATACGAAAGAGTTGAAGCGAGCTGAAGCGATCATCAACTACCTCCTTGGCACTTTACAACCCGGAGACAGTATGGCGGTGGCACGCATTGACAGTGGAAGCTTCAGTGAAAAGGACATTGTGGCCAAAATGACCTTTGACAAACGCCCATCGGTAGCAAACCAACAGAAACGTTTGTTCAAACAGCAAATCGACGACTTCGTACAGACTGCAAAAGGCAGTGCCTACACGGACATTACCGGCGGAGTCTTGCAGTCAGTGGAGTTTTTAAACGAGGCCGGAGCGGGACAGAAGTACATCCTCATATTCTCAGATCTTAAAGAAGAGTTGGTCAAAGGGCACATCCGCAATTTTCCCATCCAGGTGGATGGTTGCAATGTGGTTGCCTTAAACGTCACGAAGCTGCGTAGCGACAACGTTGATCCTCGGGAATACTACAAGCGGGTTGCAGACTGGAGAGCGCGTGTTGAGGCAGGTGGCGGCAGCTGGCGAATCGTCAATGATCTGGAACGGCTGGAAAACATATTCGAAGGTTGAGTTGTTTCCCAAGAACAGATGACTCTTGGCAAAGCGAGTTCTGTCTCAAACCTGAGTGACACAAATGGGCACTCTTGGCCTCAATCCGGCTGTACCTGTTGAGAGGCAGAGAGTGTCCATTTATATAAAAGGTTGATTTTTAAGAATTAATTGTTCCAGTAACGTTTGGCACACTGCTTGCTCTATTCAGTTTCGGAGACGCAATCACATATCTTTTGTGCTCAACGAAACGGTGCCCATGAAAATTTACAGGAAAAGTTCAATCCGGCCCCTCATGATGGGGTTTTTTCTTATGTTTGCGCCCAGTGGTTGTGCTGTGGCAATAGGCGCTCTCGGCACTGTAGGGTCAGGCGTTGCCGGTGGCGCTGAGTACTTCGCATCGACCCCAGTTGCTAAGACGGTCTCCTATGACTACGACCGGGTGAAAAAAGCCCTTCTGGTAACGCTATGCAAGATGGTTATCGATGTGGAGAAGGTTAAAAAAATCGAGAACGGGGAGAAAATTCTGGCCACGGCGGACGATTTGGAAGTTGTAATAAAACTGAGAAAAATCACTTCTTGTTTGACCCGCATTGAGATCAAGGCTGGAGAAGGTATGGTGAAAAGGGACGAAGCAACCGCTACAGAAATAGTCCAGCGAACCACAGAAATAGCGGAAAAACTGGTAACCTAAAAAATCCTGTGAGAGATTTCACTTTCTGTGTTGCTTGACAACCAACTTCCCAGCAACCCACCCCTTCTTCTTCACCTGGTGTACCCATATCTGGTACCAGCCCCTCTTTTCATCCAATAACAGATATTCCTGTCGCTGCCTGGCTTTATAAACAATCCAAGCCCTTGTTGAAGCCGCCTTCCTAATATTCACCCGCTTCTTTAGGATGTGCAGGATGGTAAGGTATTTGGTGGGAATGGTCTCCTTGGGCGAAATCTCCTTATCGATGAGGTATACCTGGTGTTTCCTGACCCAGCCAGAGATTCGAAGTCTTGGGATCCAGACCAGAATCCAGGATTTTCCAGTATCTATTTTCTTGATGTTCTCCCCTTTCCCCAGAGGGCCAAAAAAGGGTGCATCCCCGTCCGATCGCACAAAGACGTAACACTCATCCACTCCAACAGCCATAGTAGGGAGCAAATTGGCTGGGATCTCGTCCGGTATATAAGCGGCTCGCTTCTTTGATCCACCCTGTCTATCCTTGCTGCCGCTGGCGCAGTTCACAGCTACAAACGCCGCCAAGGCCATGGCGAAAAACAATATCATCCTCGGGCGCACCAATGTACTAACTCCTCAAGATCATCTGCGGGTCAAGGTCAAATGGGCTAAAGCGGCAAGCTTACTTCTCTGAAGTGTTTTGCAATACAGACGAAGTAAGGATTATGCAGGTCCCTCTTATTATAGTCAAGTGTGGTCTTTTTTCCCATGTCCACCACTTTTCCGCCGCTTAGTTCCACCACACAATGGCCGGCCGCAGTGTCCCACTCCATGGTGGGGCCGAATCTAGGGTATAGGTCCGCACTGCCTTCAGCCACAAGGCAGAGTTTGAGGGCACTGCCGGCAGGAACAAAATCCACCTTTTTATACTGCTGCTTCATCTTCTCAACGAAGTCGGAAAGCGCTTCTGTGCCATGCGAACGACTCCCAACTAAATTCAGTTGGTCCGGAGACTTCTTGAAAGACTGCTGTACGGGCAGTCTAATGGCCGTCTCAATTAAAGCCTTGAGTGCCTTGTTTTCATCAGAGAACTCCCCCGCACCAGCCACTAGTTGCCCGATTGCCCCCACATCCTCCAACTTGTAAGAACCAAGTCCCTCAGCGGCGAAGTACAAACAGCCTATAGCTGGGAGGGAAACAACGCCCAGCACCGGTCTGTTTTTCTTAATTAACGCTATATTCACGGTAAACTCGTCTGACCGTTTTACAAATTCTTTGGTCCCGTCCAGAGGATCCACGAGCCAATAATATTCCCATCCTTTTCTCTCTTCGTATGGAGTATGTTTCCCTTCTTCACTGAGGACGGGAATGCTCCTCGTGGAGTCTGACGACAGATGGCTTGAAATAGCACTGTGAGCTCGTTTGTCAGCGAGAGTCAAGGGCGAATCATCTTCTTTGTATGAGACGTCAATTTCGCCATGATAGACCTCAAGTATCGCTTCTCCAGCCTTCTTGGCCGCTATCAGAGCCGGCACCAGATGCTTCTCTAGCAATGTCCTCGACATTTCTCTACCTTTCTCAGCTATCAGACAAAGTCCGGCGGTAAACGAGTTGAAAAACCTAGCGTAACCTACCGGAGCTGAAAACATTTCGCAAGCAAAAGATCTCCCGCGAAACCACTCGTGGAACTAACGCTAGATATTTACTGTTTCTCATAGTACACATTACCTAATTGACCCGAGCACCATATCCAAACCCTAGGAACCAGGGGATCGAAATGCAACAAAGAATGACAAGGGCAGCACAGGTTATCTGTCAATCCAAAAAAACTTTGGCTCTCACTGGGGCAGGAATTTCAGTTGAATCGGGAATTCCAGATTTTCGTAGCCGCGGTGGCCTTTGGGAGCGTTTTGACCCCATAGAGTACGCCACTATTGAAGCGTTTCAGGCAGATCCGGAAAAAGTCTGGAAGATGCTCGTGGAAGTTTCTGTTCTGCTCGACCAGGCTCGTCCCAACCCTGCCCACACGGGACTCGGTCAACTCCAAGAGCTGGGATTGCTGCACACGATCATTACCCAAAACATAGACAATTTGCACCTGGAGGCAGGAGCAACACGTGTCATTGAGTACCATGGTAATGCCAAAACCCTCTCCTGTCTCCAATGTAATCAGAAATACGATGCCCAAAAACTGGATGGGCAGACACCTCCAAAATGCGACTGCGGCAAGATTCTCAAGCCCGATGTCGTCTTCTTTGGAGAGCCAATTCCCGTCACAGTCCTCCAAGAGTCCTATGACTTGGCCTCGGACTGTGGTGCGCTTTTAGTCTTGGGTACTTCAGGCGAGGTGGCTCCGGCAAATACCATCCCCCAAACGGCTAAAATGGCAGGTGCAACTGTCATAGAAATCAATGTGGAACCCACTGTTCTCACCAATTACTTGACGGACATCTTTCTACAGGGCAAGGCCAGTGAGGTGATGACCCAGTTGATGCAAGAGGTTGAAACCATGGTGGCTCAAGGCTAAAGTTATGGTTCGGTACTGGGGGCTTCGTGGCTCGCCTGGGCAATCCTGAGCACCTACGAGTTCAGGACAGATAGAGAGGAGAACTAGTCGGCATGATCAATCTCTTCTCTCTGCTCCTCGGTGATGAATCCCTTGTGGGTGAGGATGTTGAGGGCGGTCTTTCTCTCTTTGGGGGGCAGATTGAGAACGTCACTGAGCACTCGCTCTATTCCTTGCTCACGCACCAGTTCCACATCGTGAAGCATCTTCAGGGTAAAATAGCGAATAAGACTCCGATGGCTTTCTACAAGATCCAGGAATTGGACACCAGAAAAATGAACCTGATCCTTCTTTTCCACTGTCTTGGTATCATAGCGATACCATACCACCTGTCCACCGAGACGGACAGAAGTGAGGGTGTCCGGCAGTAAGAATTCAACCGTAATTTCCTCATTGGCGAACACAGGGTCGTCTGTTTTGATACAAACGCCTTCCGTGCTTAAATTTATCACCTTTCCTTTCACCACGATTCCGTCTTGCTGATCAACCCGCACGTCCAGATAGACCGGAAGTCGCGGGCACTTTCTCCTCTTTCGCCCTTCTTCCATTGCTGTATCCTCTGATGAGATGTTCCGTGCCTTGCTGAAAGAGGTGGTAGATCTTAATGACGATCTTCAGAATGCGGTCTGGAATTGAAAAACGCTAGGATACTTATACTACATTTCAATGAGGACAATGTAAATCCAAAAAAGTCATCCCCTAGAGAGTGATATATTGCCACTTATTGTTGAGCAGGTCGGCAAAAAGGACCGTGTTCTCTCTTTTATTTTTCCCCAGCAGGAGCTTGATTCCCTCGCTCACCATCAAAGTTGCAATGAACGCGGGAGTAAAGGGCGGGTTTCCAAGAGTCTTCTCAATTCCCTCCCGTTTCGTTCCGTAGATGTTGCTCAACAGCTTGCTTCCCGGCCAGACAACGGCCACTTGTCCGAACCAACCCCCAATAGCGCCGTGGACAAGAGGTATGCTATAACGCTCTCCCATTTCCTGGAGATGGAGCCTTGAGGGAATGGTGTCGAGGCAGTCGAAAATCAGGTCCACGCCATCATAGGTATTGCCCTCCAGATCTTCCAATTTACGAGTGAGAGGGTAGAATTCCACTGCGTCATTTATCTTGGCAACCCTATTGCTGGCAGCTTCTGTCTTGCTGAGGCCAATCGAGTTGATGTCGGAATAGAGCTGGCGGTTAAGATTGGTCTCATCGAAATTATCTGCGTCAACTCCAACCAGTTCGCCGACGCCACAACGGACAAGTTGCTCGACAACATGGCCACCAAGTCCACCCAAGCCAGCAACCAAAACTTTAGATTGTAAAAGTCTTTTCTGGCCCTCGGAGCCCAAAGTGCCTGCGTTTGCCTTGTACCGCTTGGGAAAAATGTCCAGACCACATGCGAGTGCCTCTGCCACCCTCTTGGGGATACCCTGGTCGACCACCAGCGTCTCTATAGCTATCTCCACTTCTCCAGTGGTTTCTATCAGCTGTTCCAAAATTTGGCTCAAGTGTTTCTCATCCTTAGTTATCTTAGGCAAGTCATCCTCCCGCGATTGGTGGGAATGCAGCCACGGTTTCACCGTCATGTAAAGCCTGGTCTAACGTGGCATGCCGGCCGTTCACAAGAACTATGGATACTTCTGCAGGTGGAATGCCAGCTTTGTCAAAAAGTTCAAGTATGGTGATGCCGTCGTCCACCTCGATTCTCTCCAGCTCTGG
>CBFDBW010000126.1:0-7523 GCA_965603145.1 uncultured Syntrophobacterales bacterium | reverse complement strand
TTGGTGGCGGCTGCAACCGCCTCTTTTTGGCTGACGTACGTGTTTTAGCCCTGAGCCGCAAGCCAACGGAGACTTCGATACCATCCCCTTTCTCAATAACGAATACGTTAGCCAATACCTCCTTGGACGATGGGTCCAAGGAGGCCCACCTCCCCATTACACCCAATTCATCAGTAAGTATGGACCGCATTTCTTTGGTGTCGGCTTTTTGTACCAGCTCCCATTCCGACATGGTCAATGGAATCGGAGCCGGCGCGGTAACTAACATAAACCCGGTCTAGTAGGACTGCTCCTCGACGACCATTCCAAGCCGATTGGCGGTCAACTGTCCTGCCATAAACCCTTGTTGTTTGGTGGCCTTGAAAAAACGATGCCCATCGTTCTCGAGAGTGCTGTCGTTCACCTCCTTCCATGTGCCTTCTAGCTTGAGTATGGCACTATTGTAGCTTTTGTCGGAAACACATGCCGTAACAGCCAGCATGAGAGAAATGACGATCATAATCCGAGGTGCGTATCGCATAATTCCACCTCCTTATCCGCGTGCTACCCCGAGTAAGAAGGAGCCTTTAACCGTGGGTAACAACTCTTTTGCAAAGATTTAGGTAGGCCAGTAGGTCTGTTTTTCTGATAGTTCATATCCTCCTTTCCCCTCTATCCCTCGTGAGCATCGGCTCGTATGTAATTATGTTGCAGGCTCGCTTTAGAACCCCTTTCTTTCCTTGCTCATTAAGGCAACCCTCGTGCCACGAGCAGGCTTTTACTCTCATTCTGGTTTCGGCTCGCATACTTGGGTAGATTTTCTCTTTGATTTTTTTTAATATAATGATGTGATTACAGTGGGTTATATTAGATTAAACGGAGGTAAATTTTGGTTCAATGGCGTAGATAATGCTTGTATGAATCACGATGTAATCAAGGTGAGAGTAAAGAGGAGGGTGCAACAAATATTGACAGGATCAGCGGTGATTCTGAGATAATCTATTAAATCAGTGAGTTGTGGTATAGAAAAGATTGTTTACGGTGCAAGGAAAGTTGCACCGTTTGGGTGATTTACAATTCGCTGAACAAATCTGTCCGTGTGAACCGATAAAACCACGCCAACTATGATTTATGATTTCAGACGTAAAAACTCAGGACCCCTCGTTGAGGAATGCATGCACCTCAATGTGCAATAATAAATCTAAAATCCCCGGGCTTCTTAACCCTAATGTTGCATACCAGCGCCGAGGAAAAACGCGTCAAAGTGCGCCAAGTGTATAAACTCGCCTCGATCACGAGAAAAGCTACATCCCTCTATCTAAACATTTCTCGCCTTGCAGATATGAACTACATTTCTTGTATTCTTAGTGAGATGGAACTGCGGACTCAACCGAATGTAACTCTTTCTGTGCCATTGGCTTAGAACCTGCATATTTCTAAGATTGAAAAATAGTGGTATTATCCAGGCACTGAATGATCTCCGAGGATTGTCTGATATCAGCTTGCGAATAGTGCCCTGGCTTCGCGTAGCTCTCTTTAGCGTGCACCCGTCTTTCGATCGAGAACCGTTTCGTCCCGAACCTTGCCTGACGGAGGTCTTATTCAACATCGGAAACCTGCTCCTAATGACCAGTCTATAAATGATTTGTGATTTCAGATTTTAGATTGCAGATTGAGGCTGCATGCATTCTTTACGGCGAGGTACTAAGCTTTTAAATCTAAAATCTGCATTCTTAAATCTAAAATCTCTCAAGGGGTAGCCCAAAGCCTGGTCCTTCCCCGCACAGCGGGATCTTCGATGGGCCCGGATTCTTTACTGCTACCTGAGTTACATAAAGACCGGAGGTTGTAGACCAGTGGCAAGCGAAGAGGTGAAATCGGAAGCTTTGCGTATCAACCTGGAGGCTACCCGGGTTGACGTACGCATCCATCCCAAGTACGAAGTCATGCGAGAGGTGGTCTTGGACTATGTGGGCCTTCTCCAGCAGACTGACAGTCTGCTGGAAGAACTCAACCATCCTTACCGCAACTGGGATTTTGTGGTTCAAGAAACACGGCGCTATGCCCTCCAGAATTTCCCCATCTACCTTGCCCATAGTCAGGGCCCTCAGGTGTGCCGTTTAGTCGCAGAGGTTTTCATGGAGGCCATTGCTGATGGTCAGCAACCTGCGGTGAAAAGCCAGGCAGCAAACAACCTCATACTTTTTCTCGAGCAACTGGCAGGTGAGACAGACAGGCTTCCCAAGAAGTATGGAGGAGTTCTCAGTGAAATCTTTGGGCAAATGCAAGACATGCCCGAGGAAGAATTCTTTTTTTTCGCCAGCAGTTTCTACTCCATGAAAAAGACTGGCGCCTTCGTGATTGAATCCCAACCGGCTGGATTTGACTATGGCCCTTATTGCTCGCTTTTGAAAAAAACCTTGCGAACCACCTACCAATACTGGTTGGGGCAGGAAGATCCTGGTAAATGGTTTCAAGAACTGGCAGGGGATTGGTGGAGTCTCGAGTTACATACTCAACAATTAGCCCCTATCGGTCATGAGCGCTTCCGTGCCCTGGATCAAGAGTTGGCAAAGCTCACCAGGCGAAAAGAGAATGTTGACCTGGTAAAGAGGCTGACTGAGTTCCCCGACTTTAAGGACATCGTAGACGATTATAGGAAGCTGCCAGGCCTGCTCGGCCGCGATAACCCGTACCTCAAGGTGCTGGTGCTCTACAAGATCATGGAGACCAGAGGACTCGAAAGCATTCACGAAGAGGCTTTTAGAGAGGTCGATCGCACCCTGGCCCAGATTATTCGGAAGGAATCACCCGACGCTTTGATATCCTTCGTAACCCGCACTTTTGACGTGCTTAAACAGAGTAAGAAACTCTATCCCCTGAGTGGCCTATCATGCGTGCAAACTATTGGCAGGGAGCTCTTTAAAACCGGGAGTCCCCCTCTCATCAACCATTTTCTTGACGCAGCTATTTCACTTGGCTTCGAGCTCCCCCACGTAGGTGGAGTTAGCGAAGAATGGCAGGTTCAGTTCAACCCGGCTCATCTTCGCAACATTCGCGTCTGGCTTGATCTGGTGGAGCAAGACCCCAAGAGAAACACCCGGATGTTGTCGGCACTTCTGGTCAACCTGTCCCTTGGAGGAGTCCATGTCCAGGATACTGATCTTTTTCAAAAAGACGTGAGCCGCCTGCTCAACAGCCCGATTGGCCAGGTTTACAGCCTGGGTAAGCAACTGGCCAAGCTTTTCCCGGTTTACTTCAACGAAATCGGAGCCGAAGGTTTGTTGCGCGACGTATCCACTGAGATCGACGAGCTTTGCTATCGCAAGGACCGTTTGATCCACTTTATCCGCAAGCAGAGCCATGTTGAAAGCAACCCCCTTCTCCTCGATTTCATACAACAAATCATACGATTCTGGCGCACCGGCGACAGGGCCTTGCTACAACCTTTCTTGCCCGAAGAAGTTTTCCAGCAGGTTGCCGAAAGAGGTCCTTACTTTGATGATATGCAGAAGATCTTCCAATTTCTCTTCAAAGAGAACAAGGTAGCGGATGAGGATGCAAAAGAGTTGGTGGAACTGGACATCGCCCGAGTTGAAACACAGCTTGCAAAGATGTCCCAGGTTTCTGCACGGGAAAAGAAACGTGCCCTGTTAATTATTCGATTCCACCAGTTGCTGGCACAAAAATACCAACTTAGTGTCCGCGAGATTGGCAGTCACTTGGAGCGGGGCAAGCGGATAGGCATGCCCAGCCCGGACAGTCTGGTCAAGGCCCTGGAGGAAACTGACATCTACGCCAGGCTCGATGCCATCCTCAGCTACCTCCAAGGTCTCAAAGACATTATTCTTTCCGAGCAGGAGTCTATTGGGCTGGAAAACATTTATCATAAACGCCACATCGCGGCGAACATTCCCTCAATGTATGGCTCTTATCACGAGCCTAAATTTGATGCTTTGGGCCTCAGCTTCCGCTTGGAAAACCTGGCGAACACCCTGTTTGAGGAGTTGGTCGCCACCATGAATTTGCGTATTATCACCCGAGCCACCATTGTTCAAATTAGCAAAGATCTTGCCTTCTTTGTTCGGGCCCTGGAGATCGATGGCATCACCTCCAAGCGCTTGAACAAACAGCTGGAGCTCCTCAGCCAGGCAATAGAGATCAGGCGTTTCAGTTACTCGCAGTACATTGATATCTTCAAAGGATTTTCCGAGGCCATCAAGGAAATCATCAACCGCTACTATTACAGTCCCCATCAGGACAACTTACAGCTGATCATAGGCCAACTGGGGCCTGATCAAGTGCTGACAAAATATCAGCGAGGAAAGAAGAATCAGTCTCAAGCAGAATTCATCAATAAGGTCTCGGAAACCTTACTGAGGAATCTGGTGGCGGGGACCTTGGGCCTGCAGAGCCTCGACACTTTTGTCAGTCGCATTCTCAACACCTTGAACATACAAAAAGAGGAACTGTCCTCCAGCCACCTGGACCTATTAATGAGCTATGATCCCCACCAAGCGATCTCTCCCATTCACGAGTTGAATCCTGCGACCCACGATCTCATACACTTGGGCAACAAGGGGTACAACCTTGTACTCCTGGCAGATCAAGGTATTCCTGTACCACCCGGTTTCATCGTCACCACTGAGTTTTTTCGTTGCCAGCAGGTCTGCAGCGATTACTGTGCCTCAAACGAGGACTTCCTGCACCGGGTGAATGAGCAGAAGACCTACCTTGAGGCAGCCACCGGAGCTATTTTCAGCTCTCCCTCCAGACCACTGCTCCTGTCTGTGCGCAGTGGTGCTGCCATATCTATGCCTGGAATGATGATTACCTTCTTGAATGTGGGAATTAACGAGGAGATTGTTGCAGGACTCATCCAAGAAACTGGTGAGCCTTGGTTCGCCTGGGATTGCTATCGACGCTTCCTTCAGTCCTGGGGCATGTCCTTTGATATAGAGCGTGATGTCTTTGACGCCATCATGCACGCCTATAAAGCGCGTTACCATCGGATGCTTAAACGGGAGTTCAGCACTGAGGAGATTCGCGATGTGGTGAGGGCCTATCGACAGACCCTGGAGGAGCGAGGTGTTTCCGTTCCAGACAATCCCGACGAGCAACTGCAGATCGCAATATATCAAGTCATGCGGTCATGGTATAGTCAGAAGGCCAGAAAATATCGGGAAATCATGGGTATTTCGGACAATTGGGGTACGGCAGTAACCGTCCAGGCCATGATCTATGGTAACCTTGACACTGATTCGGGATCGGGTGTTGCCTTTACTCACAATCCAAAAAGTACAGATGACCGGATTAGTCTGTGGGGTGATTTCACCCTCGGCAACCAAGGAGAGGATGTGGTGGGAGGGTTGGTGCAGACCCTGCCGCTTTCAGAGGAGCAGAGACGGGAAAACGGACGTAAAGAGGAGACTTCTTTTGAAAATCTGTTTCCCCAACTCTTTGCCAGGCTCAACGAAATCGCTGAGAAACTCATCTACGAGCAGGGCTGGGGACCCCAAGAGATTGAATTCACCTGCCAGAGCGACACTGAGGAGGGGCTTTTTATCTTACAATCAAGGGACATGGCACTTCGCACGAGACGGAGTTACTCGGTCTTTGCCCCGAGCCTCGAGCAAGACAAGGCTTACCTGGGCAACGGCATCGGGGTGAGCGGGGGGGCGTTGAGTGGGCGAGCGGTTTTTGACCTGGAAGAGATTGAGCACTATCGCCATCAGCATCCGAGCGACCCTTTGATTCTGATACGGTCTGATACCGTGCCAGACGACATAATAGAGATCTCGGCAGCAGATGCCATTCTCAGCGCCAGGGGTGGTGCCGCCTCCCATGCGGCCATCGTCGCTTACCAGCTAGAAAAGACGTGTGTGGTGGGCTGTGCCGAGCTTCACGTGTGGGAGAGTGAGTCTCGTTGTCGTATAGGTGGTCATGAGATACGGGCGGGAGACTTTCTGAGCATTGATGGCCGTGGTGGGGCTATTTACCATGGCCGCTACGATATCAAAACTGTGGAAATGTGGCAGTAGTCAGTAGGAAAAAGTATATACTGCTTCAATGGCTTGAAAGATTTGAACGACTTAACCCCTCTTGTTGTTTCAAACGCTATGCGCTATGCTCTTTGCGCCAGGCGATTTATGGTATTGGGCCATGAATATCTTTGGGTGGCAAGAGTATAAAATTGGAGGGAAGGTGTGATGAGTTCGCGGCCAACTTTTGAAATGGTTTCGGAGCCCTCTCCCATGAAATTAGGTATTAACGGTCTGGGGCGGATCGGGAAATTGAGCCTCTGGCATCAGGTGGAACGACGCTATTTTACCGAGGTGGTGGTGAACATCGGTCGGGAGGCCGGGACTAGTCTGGAAGACATTGCACTGTTCATTGAAAAAGACTCAGTTTATGGGGTTTTACACAACTACCTCCATGGATGCCGGGCCCAACGGGTCATTGAGGGCCTGGACGAGAGAAAGGGTCGAATGGTGATCAACGGGACGGTTGTCACTATCCTCCGCCGGCACCGAAATCCACGCGATATCAACTGGCTGGACCATGGTGTGGAACTGGCCCTAGACGCCACCGGCCGGTTCCGGGATCCGACGTTGCCGGCGGACCACGACAAAGGCTCGCTGCGTGGCCATCTGGCCGCAGGGGCCAGGAAGGTTGTGGTGTCAGCTCCGTTCAGAATCTCCGACAAGTCCAGCCCCTTGCCTGACGATGCGGTCACGACCATCATGGGTATCAATGAGATCGATTACGATCCCACCAGGCACGCGATTGTCAGTCATGCCTCGTGTACAACCACCTGCCTCGCCTTTATGCTAAAGCCTCTCATCGACAGCTTTGGGCCAAAACGTTTCCTCTCCGTCTCTATGGCAACAGTCCACGCCAGCACCACTTCTCAGCAGGTGCTTGATCATTTGCCGAAAGCGGGGGCCACAGACCTCAGGAAAAACAGGAGCATATTCAACAACATTATCCTCACATCCACAGGGGCGGCGGAGGCCCTGGCGCAAGTGCTTCCCGAAATGGGGCAGATTCCATTCATTGCAGAGTCGGTACGTATTCCAGTGAGCACCGGGTCGCTCATTATCTTAGTAATCAGTTTTCAGGAAGTGCCCGACAAACCCTGGGTGGACCGGGAGCAAATCAACAACATTTACCGCCGCTACTCAGCCCAAATGCCAAGAGGTTACTTGCACTACACCGAAGAGCAGAACGTCTCAAATGATATTATCGGCCTCTACCGGGTTGCTGCCACCATCGAGGGTCAAGTGACGCATACCAGGACGGCGAGGGTTGCAGTCGACCTCTCTCAACTAATCCCTCTGGAAGTGCTGGAAAATATACCAGAAACACGGGTGGAAGTGCCAATCACCAAAGCAGTTGTCTACGGCTGGTATGATAATGAACTGGGGTCGTACAGCAATCTCCTGGGAGATCGAGTGGTGACCATGGCTGAGTCCATGCACAGCCAGTAGCCCGGAAGGGCGTTCATATCTACAGTCGGAGTAGCTAATTCATGGATTTTCCGG
>CBFDBW010000125.1:0-7529 GCA_965603145.1 uncultured Syntrophobacterales bacterium | reverse complement strand
GCTGGCATATTCCAGAGACATCACGTTAATAGTCGCCTCCTGGAATTCCACGTCAATCTCCTCAACAATGCTGAGCAATCTCTGAATGTTTGACTGAAAATCGGTGATGATCAGAGTATCTGTGGGATCATAGGCGATTACCACTCCTTGTTTGGAAACCATTGGCGCCAACAGCTTCCTGACCTCCTGGGCGTTTGCATAGAGCAGTGGCAAGAGCTGGGTAACTATCCGATCGTTGGGGCGAGGGACAAATCCTGGCGTTTTGCGAAGTTCCACGCTTTTTTGCCTGGCCTCTACCGAAGGCACCACCTTGATCACCTTGCCGGCAGGCACGGTGGTAAAGCCGTGTACCTCCAGTACCGACTCAAACACCTTGTATGCCTCTTCCACTGAGATTTTGCTCGGGGAGAGAACTGTCACTTTGCCCCGGACCTTATCGTCCACCACAAAATTCTTCCCGGTCAGCTCACTGATAAACTTAATGAACACCTTGATATCGACTTGGTCAAAATCCATACTGATGGTCTTTTTTGGCCGTCCCCTGGGGCCAGTCCGACTCTCGGTCTGAGCATGCCCCGTGGCCGTGAAGCCGAGAAGCATCACAAGAGTTAAGAACCACATTGACTTAAGTAAGGTTTTTCTGGCCATGATCATTTGGCTCATTTATCATTTATCATTTAGGATTTGTTACTCGTTTTCTTTCCTCCGGCTTTGAGCTTTAACGCTACTACTGGACTTCGTAACGCAAATTCTGCTTGCGCCGCCCCCGTTTGATTTCCAGGGCGATCTCGCCTCCTTCCATGAGACTCTCATAGAGTTCGATTGCCTGATCCGGAGTTGTAATGGTCTCGTCGTTAACCCCCTGAATTACGTCGCCGTTGCGCAGCCCCATTTTGGAAAAGAGGCTACCAGGCTTGATGTTACTCACCAGAAAACCGGCCGGCCGCTTCCCCTCCATGAAAGGACGAATGCGCACCTGCTGCATCAACTCATTCAGGTTGGCCATTTGAGATTCTAGTTCCTCACGGTCTAAACGGATGGAACTGCCGGTGGCTGGCCTCCGCCGGGTTCGAGTTGCCCGCTCTGGTGCCGGGGTTTTTCCCTTACTCTCCTCAGGCACCATGGTAAGCACTTCATCTTGTCTGCCGGTATTGATAACAACGTTATGCCTCAGTATCCTCTTTATGAGCGCCTGTTTTACTCGATCCCCCTCTTGGTACACTTCCTGTTTACGGGTGCTGCTGTCTTCGATTATGGCAGAACTCTCTTCTGGCTTGCTGGCCACCACCGTGCCAACCAACTTCAATCCGAGGCTTTTTACAGCCACGGGCATATCGTCCAGGACAATCTCTTCTGGGGAAGCCTCTGCTAAGCCTTGCGAAGTTCCGCCAAATAGGTTCCGCTCGGTGATGATTGCGTAGTCTTCGAGAAGTCTGGTAGCGGCTGCCGGCTTCTCGCTGAGCTTAACTGCTTGTTCCTGCATCGCCGGAGTCGGGGCCAGCCTGCTATTCAGTACCGTCATGAAAGCATCTACCCCGAAATAAACTATCAGGCTAAGCACCACAATGTCGGCAATCCAGCGGTGTTTAAAGGAAAACATTATTGAAAATGCTCCAGCTCGTCCTGTTGAATAGGGCCCCCTTCGGGAAATTCAACAGGGCGTGTGCATTCCCCGCCCCCCGACGGAGTCGAAACAGTGGAGTAACGGTGGCTCGAAAATGCCAATACTCCACCCTTACCCCCCGGACAGAACTCCAGCCTATAGCTCTGCTCCGAGGAGGTCGTTCAGCATGTTCAGGTAATTACTAGCAGTTTTCTACTACCTTTTCTCACAACTAGCAAAAAATGTCAAAAATTACAATAGCAAGAAAGGTGCCCAACTCTTGAAGATCAAGGGACTTTTTCTAGATTAGACAGTGGAAACCTGACTGAAGTTCCTTTCCCACGATGCCATTTATTCTGTAAATAGCCCGTTGAAAAGGAAAACCCGGGGAAGCATGGCCCGCTCTCCCGGGCTTTTCAGTCAAACGAGAGTTAATTCTAACTACACTTCCGACGAAATCTTACAAAACACAGCGTAGCAAGCAAGGCCAAGCCGAAACTTATCTTTCGGGCGTTGGCTGACGCGTGCTCTCCGATGAAATCTGCCGATCTCTCAAGATGCCGGCCAAAACCTGCTGTGGTAATAAAGCAGGGACCGCCGCCACCTCCGCCGCCACCACCACTCTTCTCAGATGTGGTGGCACTTGTGGTGGCACTTGTGGTAGCAGAAAAGTCCGAACTGTTGATGCCAAGGTAAGCGTTTACCCGGTAGTGGTAGGTTGTCAACTCATCTAGCCCTGTATCAGCATATGAAGTTGTATTCGCCGGAGTAACTGCTATAAGGGCATAGATCCCGCCAGCACCTGTTTTGCGCTCAATCTTAAAACCATCTTCTCCGTAAGAATTATCAGACCAACTAAGATTAATCCTGCTGCTTGACACTGCTGTTGCAGATAAATTCATAGGTGAGGTCGGAACGTTACGGACACTGTTGAAAGCATTGATACGCCCCCCCGTCAGGATACTGCCCTTCAGCCCTGACTTCACCTCGACACCATTGAGAATACGCTGTTTGATTTGAGTATACATCTGACCAAGATCAAGGCCCCAGATGAGCGCCGCCAAACCAGCGACGTGTGGGGTTGCCATAGAGGTGCCTTGAAAGTACTGGTAGTATTGGTCTTGTGGGTTTAGATACGTGTTCTCCGCAGCGGTGACTGACACGTTGTCAATATACCAGCCATCGTCAACCAGAGTACCGTCACTGGTGAAGCGAAACCTTATGTAGACCATGCCATTGCCATCATAATTCCCCAAGTCCACATAGGCTTTGTCCCAGCTCCCGGCAGAATTCCCCGAAATCCTGGAATACACCGTACTGCCGATCTTAATATCTTGGTTCGTCCAAGTCACCAAATCAGTAGAAACCTGAACATAGAGCCAGTCCCAACCGGACTCCGAAATGCCCCTCAATCTAAACTCGAGTTTCGTACCACTGTAGTTAGTGAGATCGAGGACTGGGGCCCTAGCCCAAGAGTTCGTATTTATCTGGTAATCACCCCCAGGGCTGTCCGTTAATGAATTGGAGCCGCTGTAAGATAAAGAGGAAGTTGTACCCCAAGTGTTATTTGTCCCGCCTGTTGTCCAATTGAAAGCACCCTCAAAATCATCGCTCCAAACCGTCTGCCTGTCCGGGCGAGTACTGAAGATACTGCTTCCTGGTGCCGCAACATCAACGGAGGTGGCACCGTAGTTGGAGAACGAGGCTCGAGAATCACTCTGGTCTGTGGCGGCCACAGCAATGATGTTGGTCAGATCATAACTGGAGGGGTAGTGCTTGGTAGCGGAATCATTGTTCCAGTTGTCATTCCCTGCGGCGGCCACGAACAAGATGCCAGCGTTTCTTGCTCTGGCAATGGCGTCTCTTTCTGCGGTGCTAAACGTATAACTCCCATAGCTAGCGTTGATTATCTTGACGCCCTTGTCGATGGCATAGTCGATAGCCTCTATCGCGTCGGCAACACTGCCAGAACCGAAGGCATCAAGGAATCTTAGCGGCATGATCTGTGCAGACCAACTCACCCCGGTTATCCCGGTGCCGTTGTTTCCCACTGCTGCGATAGTTCCGGCCACATGGGTCCCGTGATCGTCTGAGTCTATAGGGTCGTTATCGTCATCAACAAAGTCCCAACCACGAACATCATCGATCTTCCCGTTGCCAACATCATCTAAACCAATTCCTGCAATCTAACCCGAGTTGATCCACATGTTTTTGAAAAGATCCGGGTGCTTATAGTCAACCCCGGAGTCTAATACAGCAACTACAATGTTACTGTTGCCCTGAGTGATGTCCCATGCCTCAGGGGCATCGATGTCTGTGTCTCCAGCGTTATTTAATCCCCAGAGTCTGGTAAAGAAAGTGTCAACAGGGGTTGTGACCGTCGCATAACGGAGGTAGTTGGGTTCGACATATTCCACGTCGGGATCATTCCGATAGATCTCCAGGGCCTCCTCGACGGTCATGCCTTTGGGAAGCTTCAGGTGCTGGACACCAATCCTCCTAAACCTCCGAAGGGTGGAAACTCTCCATCGAGATCGAAAATACTCGGTGGCCGCTGCACGAACTGCAGGCTTGTATTTAACCAGCAGCTCTCCCGGTACATAGGTGACTTCATGGGCCTTGGATCTCCTGTTGTGCCCATTCTGTCCAGAAACCCATACAGAGGCAGCCAAGAAAAAGCTTATTGCAGCAACAATTATAGTCAGTCTCTTCATGGCCCTTCTCACCAGGCCTCATTGAATAGTTCTGATATAGTTCGGCTCTGCATACTTCACTTCCTTGAATTTACCTAAACGCTCCATCACGCTTTCAACTGAAGAGCCGTCCAGTATCTTCATCAGATAAAGATTTGGTTTGGAGACTAGGCGGATAGTCTCAAGGTGTACTTCTTTTTGTATGGCCTCTTTGGTTTGATCAGTGGTGCCATACCTAAACTTGACCAGGATCTCACCGGGAACGTAGTTCTTGATTTCTCCGCCTGCAGGAGATAATTTTGGCTGGTCGCCACCTTGGATTTCAATCGCTTGAGGATGGGAAGCTGCCTTTTCTTGCGATTCCAGATGCCCATCGGCACAGGAGATAGTCAAGAAAAAAATGACAAGCAGCTGAAGAGTACTGGTAGGTCTCATGGCTTCTCACCTTGAAAAAATAAATAACACAGTCAGCATATTTCGACAACTTGGGTTACGCCATCGTTAACACAGGAAAAAAGCCTCCCAGAAGTCCATTCGGAAATATCATGGACCATCTACTGGTGCAGAAGACATGCCAGATCGTATTGAGTCGCATATTGCTCACCCCGCATATCTTGGGAGGACCTTCCTATGAGTGAACTTTGCAGGCTATTCTTATCCGGTATTGACACATTAATAAATTTCAGGCCAAATAGAGAAAGCAATAGCTCAAACCATATGGCTAAGGGTCTTGAGCCTTGAGTTGAAAAATGATCTGTCCAAAGTGTGGCTTCAGTCAACCTGATGATTACTACTGCGCCCAGTGCGGCGTGAACATAGACAAGTATGTCCAGAAAAAAAGGAAGAAACGTTTTAAGCGAGGATTAATCATAGCCGTGCTCGGTATTACGGTCCTTTCCATCGCGATGTTTATGAGTACCAAGAAAGATTCTGAGAAGCCAGCTATCAGCAAGGATAAATCAAAAGAGACAAAGGTCACACAAAAATCACCCCCCCGAGAAAGACAACAGGGGCGAAATTTGACGTCCGGAACCTTGAGATCCGATGAATTGGCCCGCGGCCGCCCTGGCAAATCGCGGGAAAAAACCCGCGGAGTTATGAGACCTGGAAATCAGCTTACCACCAAACAAGAAAAAACCGTAAGATCTTCACTCGATGATTCCGCAAAAAGGGGCGAGCCCCAGAGCGAACCGAAGGAAAGTACCCTTACCAGCAAAGCATGGTTTGAAAAAGGCCTCAGATTGGACGACGATTCCGACAGCGAGATAGCATTTTATCAAAAGGCCACAGAGCTGGACCCGAAGTTTGCTCCTGCCTACTATCGTCTCGGTGCAATTTACTTCCGCCAGGCCGAGTATGATCTGGCCGCAGAAAACTTCGCCACCTTCCTGCTCTATGCCTCAGAGACAGACAGGCAAACATATAACATCGAATTATATTTCTCGCCCGAGGACCTGGAAGCAATCCGAGAGGCAACAGAAGAACCCAGCCCCGAAGAAGTGGAACAGGAGGTTGCTGCCGAGCCTGGAGAGGTGGAAAGTGCGGAAACAGCTGAGGAGGTAAGCACGGAGACAAGCGAGGAAGTGGAATCAATTGTCAGATTTTCAACGAGCAACGGGCATATGGTGGTGCCCGTCCTCCTCAATGAATCGAGGAATACCAGTCTGCTTTTCGATACTGGAGCCAGTATTACCGTTCTTTCGACGGAACTGGCTCGAAGCCTCGGACTGAGGGCGGCAGCTGGCAAGACAATACGATTGAAAACAGTTGCAGCAGATGTTAAGGCCAAGGTGGCAACGCTGGACTCCATCACGGTCGGGGGCCTGAGCAGGTCAGACTTCCCGGTAGCAGTAGTAGACCTTGACCTTGACACCAGCGGACGCTTCGAGGGGATTTTGGGAATGGACTTCCTCAGCAACTACACCATCCGCATCGACAATCAAGCCAACAGAATATTCCTCACCCCCAGATAATCAAACCCTCACCAACCCCCCAAACTCTGACTTCACCACCACAATCCCATTTTACCCATTTTATCCCGTACATGTTTTGGGTAAATTTACCCCTTTTGTGTACGGGATGTTTTGGGTAAAATAGATATGTTTTGGATCTCTGGGTTGACTAAAACTGGAGGGAGGGGCACATGAGTCCGATAGATGCATTGGAAAGTGGCCGAGTGAAAAGATTTTTTAGTGCTAGACAAAAGATAAACGCACCTGGGGTAATTAGCCATATTACCCAACGAGCCTCAGGTGCTGAGCTATTATTCCATGAGGAAGATGACTACCTAGAAATGCTAGCTAGGCTGAAACAAGTGAGCCGCACTCATGATATAGAATTCCTAACCTTCGTTTTAATGCCCAATCACGTCCACTTTTTGTTGCATCAGAATGAGGCGAACCTACACGAGGCCATGCGAGATTTGTTCTCCAAGTATGCCCGCCGCCACAATAAGAAATACGAGAGAAAAGGCCATCTAGTTGGTGGTCGCTATCGACAGGCGGTATGCTTGGATGAGTCATATTTCCTCGCCGTCTCTCTTTACATCCACCTGAATCCAGTTCGAGCAGGGCTGGTTGTTCACCCGGCGGATTATCGATGGTCCTCATGCAGACTCTTCACTGCATCCCCTGTCACTAAGTCGTTTGTTTCCCCGCAGAGAATTTTTGAATTGCTCTCTCAAGATCCCCAAGAGTCTCAGGGTATTTATCGGGGGATGTTGGAGGAAGGACGGAAGATTAAGATGGGAGAGGTGTTTGAGGATCGACGCGCTATTCATGACTTACAATGGAGGTTGTCCAGCGTGCTCAATTTCTTTGGAAAATTGGCTACGCTTCGCAAAGACGAACCTTCTAAACATTGGGATGAAACGGAAGTAAATAAACGAATTGCCACATTTATGGAAGGTGGAGTCCACCCTTTACCTAAAGACAAAGGGGCAACAAAATACCTAGTCGAACAGTTGGTCTCTCGGGGCTTTACCAGGAAGGAGATTGCGCAAAAGCTCGGCGTCTCAAGAAAGACCTTATACAATCTACTCGCAGAACCACCTAAATAATCAACGTAATTCTAAACAGCCTAGCAACTTCATAAAATCACTCATTGTAATATGGACCGAGATACTAGCATCTCAATCGTTTTTACCCACTTTATCCCGTGCATTTTTTGGGTAAATTTACCCATTTTGTGTACGGGATGTTTTGGGTAAAATTTCTGGGAAGGCTGTGATGTTG
>CBFDBW010000124.1:0-7548 GCA_965603145.1 uncultured Syntrophobacterales bacterium | reverse complement strand
GTCCTTGCATTGGTGGCTTGTCGTTCAAGGTCTTTTCGTTCTTCGGCCACTCCTTCCAATCCTCAATAAGTTTGTATCTACTGAAATCTCGGCGGTGTTCTCCGCCCCGGTGGTTGTAGTCTATGAACCCTCGCCGGTAGAGTATGTCCATGTTTCTGTAATGGCTGGCGCGAGGTATTCCAAAGGCTTCCGATTCGGAGGCGGGATAGGTTAGGCCGTCGAGGTTTCTTACTCGGATCTTTCTTCCCCCCACTTTCGTGTACGTCCAAGTAACTTTTTGATGGAAACGCATTATCATCCACATGGCGGTGCGCGGCAACGTCCGAAATGCTTCGCTGTATAGCATTTCTGATTCTATCCATGCCGCCCGCCTAATTCTTAACTTCTTCGTGTTCGGGGCCACGCTGCCACTCCTTTTCTGCCGCCCCCATTACGGCTAAATACCCAATTCGCTGCGCTTCGTGTTGAGAATCTGCGCTATTCGGACGGCTTCCCCTGGCAGAGGATCCTGTATCCCCTGGATGATCCGCGCCAGCCGGAAGCGGTTCGGGTGGCCCAGGCGTTCGGCCAGTTCTTTTTGGCCGCCATGGCCCATTCGCTCATGTATCGCTCGGGAAAGCTCGTAGCGGCGGCGGTGCTTGTTCTTCTTTTTCATGGGGCTATCTCCTTTGGTTAAATTGTGCGGATTCTTCCACTCTCCACAAATTGTATGGTGAGTCAAGCATGAATCTTTGTAGATCCTTATAGGGTGCGGAGTTATACGATGTTCTACGCCGGTATAGTTATAGCCGGATAAGCTCGGATCGCTCCCGATTCGCCTGGTATGCGTTTGTATAACGATTCGCTTAAAAATGGGGTGAAATGTGGGGGGTTTTTATACGGTTTTAAGAAATGAAAAGCCCGGCGGTTTTTCCTGCCGGGCCTTTCGTGGTGAGGATCTATAAGGGTTGTGTCGCTTTTAGTCCTTGGATCAAACCCTTTTGTCAAGCAGAAAGAACCAGGTACGTGACCATTTTTTTCTCCTCTGCTTTAGAAAATTTGCTTAAGATGGTTTCCCTGTCTGAAAGGAGAGGTTATAGAGATATGAGACTCAACGTGGATTGGAGATTTGTTGTTTCTTTAGCGAGATGGAACTATTCTTTCAGACAAATCTGTCCCAGGAGGGGCAATTATGTATATTGACGAACTGGTTACACCAGGCAACATAGATGAAGTAAAGGATAATCTTGGTGACTTTGATTATGTTGATGAGATCGAAGTGGGTGATGTCATATCAGTGATGGAATGCGGGGATGGATTCAAGATAATTGTGTGGGAAAATCGATATGATGAGGGTAACGCCGTCATTGACTTTGGTGATGATTACTTATGGGGAGAGTGGGATGGTGCCAGGATAACCGTTGAGTATGGAGATGAGATCCTGGCTTATGATATTGAAGGTGACTGCAGATTTTTAGGAATGATCTAGCAAGTTCATACACCCACCAACCGCATCCCTGCTTCCGGATAGCGTGAACCCGCGGCCACATCTCGCGGCGCGATCTTATCAATCCGTTGTAGATCTTCGGGAGTTAGACTCAGATCCAGGGTGGACACGTTTTCGTCCAAGTAGGCTCGCCTTTTGGTCCCGGGAATAGGGATAATATCCGCCCCTTGTGCCAGGACCCAGGCCAGGGCGAGTTGTGATGGGGTGCAGCCTTTCTCTACCGCTATCTCCTGGATTCCTTCCACAAGTCTCCAGTTGTGCTCCCAATTATCTCCCTGCAAACGTGGTGAGTGACGTCGCCAGTCGTTTTCTGGCAAATCATCCAATCTTTTTATCTTCCCGGTGAGAAATCCCCTGCCCAGGGGACTGTAGGGGACGAGACCTATACCCAGTTCACGGCAGGTGGAGAGAATTTCATCTTCCACGTCTCGACTCCAGAGGGAATATTCGGTTTGCAGTGCCGTGATAGGGTGAACCGCGTGGGCCCGGCGGATGGTTTGGGGGCCAGCTTCGGAAAGACCGAGATATCTGACTTTTCCTTCTTGCACCAGTTCCGCCATGGCACCAATGGTTTCCTCTATAGGGGTATCCTGATCCACGCGGTGCTGGTAATAGAGGTCTATGGTCTCCACCCCGAGGCGAAGCAGACTCGCTTCGCAGGCAGAATGGATATATTCTGGTCGCCCATTGATATTATGCTGTCTAATGTCCTCGGTTCGCACGATGCCAAACTTGGTGGCTAACACCACTTGATCACGAAAGCCTTTAAGTGCTTTGCCCAGCAGGATTTCGTTCTCTCCTTTTCCATACATGTCGGCAGTATCAAAAAAGTCAAGGCCCAACTCGAGGGCCCGATGGATGGTTCTGATCGACTCGTCGTCATTGCGAGTACCGTAAAACTCGGACATACCCATGCAACCCAGGCCGATAGCTGATACCTCTAGCTCACTTTTTCCTAACTGTCGCTTTTCCATTGTTAGGCTCCTTCCTCTCGAAAAGACTTGTCTGGTGTTTCGGTCATTTGGATTTTGGAAAAACGCCTACTAACTTAGCTCCGCAAAAATCTCGTCTCCCCTTGGAAACAATGTCACAATTCGCCGAACCCGTCATTCCGGACGAGTCCGCCTAAGGCGGGCGAGATCCGGAATCCACTAAAAGTTCTATATAATCAAATTCTTTCTAGATCCCGGCTCGCGTCCCGCTTTGCGGGACTTGGCCGGGATGACGAATTGCGACACAGTCTCTTGAGGGAAGAAGGGACATGTAGTTATCGTGCGGAGCACTCCTCCGTGTCTCCGTGGTGAAATATCCCTCTTCTTCTGAGCCTCTGCTCAATATTAGTTAGCGGAACGCAACCTTCTCCACCGGCTCTTCCATGGCAGGGGGGAAATCATTAAAAGGAAAAGGACGTTGGTTCTTATTCAGAGTAAGATAACGCATGACGTCGTAGGTATAGGTGCACAATTTGTTGGAGAAATTTCTGACGGGGTCGTTGTGGCTGAGGGTGATGAAAAGATAGATGTATTGAAACACAACTATTATCTGAATAATGAGTTTTATGATCTCAAACACTAAAAGATAGAGTATGGTGTAGAGAAGCCGGACCAAAATGTCCTTTCTCGATACTGTGGTCTCCTGTACATCTTGCATGATTTCCTCCCACTCTTTTCTTAGAGTTCAATATGGCTGTCACCAGAAAGTAATTACTCCATGTATTCTAGCCCCCATTAGTCATTTGTCGATAAGGAAATTCGTTGATTCGTTAATTAGTCAATTAGTTGATTAGTACACGGTAATCTGTGAATGACTAACCTCTTTGACTAATTTTCTAATTTTCTAATTCTCTGATAAACCTGGCCCATGCCCTCTGCTCTATGCCCAATGACAGCGAAGCATAGTGACCCAATGACGGTGCAGCCATATGAGGCGAAGCCAAATCCGCAATCTGCAATCTAAAATCCCAAATCTCCTATCTCACAGCTACCCTGAGGTAGAGATCTCCCTGGGTGCCGTTCTGCAACTGCTCCCCTGCACCCGCAAGACGTAGAATTGTCCCGTCCCGAGACCCTGGTGGGACGGTGACTCTGAAAAGCCGCTTTTTGGAACCCGCAGTCACATTCACTAACTTACGAGTTCCCAGCTGAGCTTCCAGGGGGGTAATTGCCAGGGTGCCGTAGGCAGGTGGGTCATCGCCAGTACCAGCCGTGGCAGCCGGTTTGATAAACTGCAATCGATGACTTTTCTTCTTGGAAGTCTTCTCCCGTATTTGTCGGCTGAGCCCGAATTCAGGAACTCGCTGAAATATTTTTAGAAAAATCATTCCGAAAGCGAAGCCGCCGACGTGAGCCCACCATGCAATGCCCCCACCTCCAGCATGGGTTCCGGCAGCGCTGATGAATTGCAGTAAGAACCAGAGGCCCAGGAAGAAAAAGGCTGGGATCTCGATGAAGTAAGGTATGAAAAAAATAGGGATAAAGGTCAGGATTTTTGAGTGGGGATAGAGCAAGAAGTATGCACCCATTACTCCGGCAATTGCCCCGCTGGCCCCCACTGTCGGAAGCTGAGAGTGCCAGTTTATGAACAGATGGGTGAGGCCTGAAGCGAAGCCGCACAGCAGGTAGAAGAAGAGATATCTCACCGGACCCAGTCGGTCTTCTACGTTATCGCCGAAAATGTAAAGGATCCACATGTTACCGAGGAGGTGCCAGAAGCCCCCATGGAGAAACATGAAGGACAGGAATGAAAAAGCCTGTTCAACCAAAGTGAATTGGGTAGCAATTGCCGGTACCGAGTAGCGGGCAGGAACCAGGCCGTAGGTGACAACAAATTGGTGCAGCCTGTCGCCCTGGGCCAACTGCATCAAATACACTAGCCCGTTGGCAGCAATGAGCGCGGTATTGATGACGGGGTAGCTTTTCGATTGGATCGTATCTCGAAGAGGTATCATGGGATAAACAATCCGCTCAGCAAAGTAACAGACAGGCTCATTTCCACAGCCAGCGCCGCTTTTTCACAAGTGTGGTTGTAGACAACTACAGGATATCCACTCTCGAGCAAACGCAAGGCCATACCCTGGCCCATCTGACCCAATCCGAAAAAAGCTACGGTTTCCATGGATGCGCTCCTCCTTGAATTCCAGCCAGCGTGGTCTGCCCATCTCTGAGACGATACTGCAGAAAAACTCTAAACTCAAGACCAACCGAAAGATTGTAGATTTCAGATTGCAGATTGAAGATTTTTTCTGGAGATTGAGAAAACTACAATCCTTAATGCGATATAAATCTGCAATCTCCATCGGGAGATCCTGGCACAAACGTTGCACTCGATCATGGCACGATTACAACGAAGTAGCTCACGGAAATGGATGCAACCATGGTAGCAGACCGTCGCACACCTACAAGGATCAGAGCAAAATGGCCTGTTGTGGTACTCACTGATAAAGGGGTCCTTCTAGCAGAGACCAGGGATATTAGTAGCGAAGGGGTTTTTATTAGTTGCGAAGAACCGTTAAAACCCAAAGAAAAACTCCGGGTGTTCATTATGGCCCCGAATCATCGTCCCCTTGAAATACCTGCCGAGGTGGCCTGGTCGCATCCTCACGATTCCGAACAGGAGACCACCCCCAGGGGAATGGGCTTGCGCTTCACGAAAGATTCCAGTGACCAGCGCGGGCGTTTGCAAGATATAGTTGCGCAACACTACAAAACAAAAACCGGCCTCACTCTCGAGAAAAAATAACCCACCTCCCATTCACCCTCCTGTCACACGAGACGAATCGCCTTCTGATAGGCTGTGGAAAAACCACGAACCTCTGCCCTGTAATAAACGGTGATGGGCCCCGACTATTTTCTTGCCTGAGCAGCAAAAACTGTAGAGCTATTTGTCAAGTTTCTGTTCGAGTGATAACATTATATATTTGATGCTATGAACCTGATATTGAAGCTCCCTCCAGCAAGCTGAAGGGAATCTTCGAAATGTAAGGAAGAGATTCCGTTTTATTGTAGTTCGCTCGCTAACCCCGTCCCGCTGCAGCGGGACTCAAAGAGCGGGACGGGGAATGCGCTCGCTGTAGCATTTTCAATCGGAGAGGATAAAGGAATCATCATGCGGTGTAAGCTTCTTTTTTCGTTTCTTGTCGTAAGCTTGGTCGGCTTTAGTTCTTTTGTTGGAGCGAGTTCGCTAAGCAAGGTATTCAAGAGGGTCAATCCTGCCGTGGTAGTGATCCTCACCAAAGAACATGGATACTCCAGTCTGAAACCCGGGGAAACGGTCACCATAACCAAAGGTGGCCTGGGTTCCGGCATTGTGATTTCGGAAGATGGGTTGGTCATGACGTCCGCTCATGTGGTTCAGATGGCGGACTCAGTAGTCGTTCGGTTTTTAGATGGATCCATGGTCGAGGCCAAGATCATAGGCGCCGCCGTCCAAGCGGATGTGGCCTTGCTGAAACTCGATCATCTGCCTGAAAAACTGGTTGCGGCTGAGTTGGGCGATTCGGATGATGTTCATATTGGAGATGAGATTTTCGTAATTGGGGCTCCCTATGGCATTGATCATACATTAACAGTTGGCTATATGAGTGGCAGACGAAGGCCTGAAACTGTTTGTAAGTCTCTGGTGCAGATTGAATTTCTGCAAACCGACGCTGCCATTAACAAGGGCAATTCCGGTGGCCCCATGTTCAACAGTGATGGCAAAGTTGTCGGCATCGTAAGCTATATACTGTCCCAGTCCGGCGGATCCGAAGGCTTGGGTTTTGCCATCAGCATGAATACAGCCAAAGAGCTGCTTCTCAATCGAGATTCAGTGTGGACTGGTCTGGAGGCATATCTGGTCTCCGGCCCCTTAGCCAGGGCGCTAAACGTACCTCAGGAAGCAGGGCTTTTGATTCAACGTGTGGCAAACGACTCACCCGGCGAAAGGCTGGGCCTAAAAGCGGGCATGATACCTGTGCAGATTGCTGGAGAGCGACTTCTCATAGGTGGTGATATAGTACTTGAAGTCCAAGGTATACCTATTTCCAACGATTTTAGGGAAACATGCCGGATAGGGGAGAAAACCGGGGGACAGAACCACGGGGGTATCATGGATATGAAGGTGTTGAGAGGCGGCGAAGTCGTGAGTCTTTCCGTGTCCAACTAGCCCGCCTTACCATCTCAGAGAGTTCACCACAACAGGAGTGATTCCCCTTTTTTATGGGGTTTTCCAGGTGATCTGCCCGGCCTTTTTTTCAGCCAAAACGGGTGTACCCAAGAAAAACTGGCTTGTAAGTATGCCACCCTCCAACCCAGCCAGTAGCGATAGCACAGGTAGTAGGCTAAATTGTTTTTTGTTCATTTCCCTCTCCTTATTATTCCATGTCCACAGTGACTTCATCCGAGTCCGGCGCTCCTTCGAGGACCTGATTCATGAATGTTACGGGATAGTATCTCACAATTGCCTCAAGGATGTCTTCTCGAGAAGCCACAACCACTTCGATGTTCGTGCCTGTCGCCATGCGCAAAACCTGGATGGCAGAAAAGTCAAGAAGGTTCGCCATTGCCACCATCAGCTTGCCCCCTGCTAGCTCCACCGGCACGATCACATGAGTTCTTGCCACCTCCGCCGGTACCAGTGAGGTGACCTCCAGCGGTATTTCCCTTTCTTTCAGGCTAATGAATGGGAATTTCAACTGCCTGGCCAGAGCTCTGGCTATATTGTCGTCATGCAGAAGCCCCAGGTCCATCAGAATCTGGTCGATTGTCGGGCTCTTTTTCTCCTCGCCTAATACCCCAAGCAAGGTGATTTCATCGGCGATTCCCGCTTCCACCAAACATTTACCAAGGCTCTGAACACATTGAGAAGTTGTTGTGCTTTCAGCATCTTTCCCCTGGGGAGTTTCATCTTCTTGAAAAAACCTGAGGGTTACGCTGCCGACTTTTAGTCTATCACCGCTTGCCAGTATTGCCTTTTCGACCTTTTGTCCATTCACAAAGGTACCGTTACGGCTGCCCAGGTCTTTGACCACAGCCTGACCTTCAAACTGCCAATCACGGCGCGGCGTTTTGAGACGGTGCGGTCTT
>CBFDBW010000123.1:0-7599 GCA_965603145.1 uncultured Syntrophobacterales bacterium | reverse complement strand
CCCGGCGGGATTGCGCTTCATCTTTAGTCATTGCGGCGTACCTGTAAGTACGCCTAATTCCTAAAGATTCTTCGCGCTCGCTGCACTCCGCTCAGTCCCACCACTTAGTGGCGGGTTACCAGTTTCGCGCGCCTTGCATCTGGAGCTTTTTATTGTGCCGTCTCATTAATGATTTTTTACGAGATCATCAAGGATTATTATTCTTGGTGGGGGTGTAGATGATTGCCAAAGATCGGTTGATATTTCCTTTAGATGTGCCTGATGCACAAGAAGCCCGCAAGCATGTTACGCTGCTTGGTGAGCACGTGGGGGTGTTCAAAATTGGCTTGGAGCTCTTTGTTTCTGAGGGGCCACCAATAGTTGATACCATTGCGGATCTGACTGATGCTGGGATCTTTCTCGATTTGAAATTTCATGATATCCCGGCAACAGTTCAGCGGACCATTCGGAGCGGTTCTTGCCTGCGCCGGGCCAACTTTATAACGGTCCATTGCGACCCTGGCCTTCTTGAAGCTGTAGCGGCTGAAGTTCCTGACCACACCAAAGTTCTGGCTGTGACCGTGCTGACCAGTCTCGATGCGAGACAGTTGGCGGCGCTGGGGATTCAGCCTGAGTTGGCAGAAGAGGTTGTCAAGCTTGTCGTGCATAGAGCAAGGATAGCAAAAGAGGCTGGTTGTGCTGGGGTAGTCTGCTCAGGTCACGAAGTACAGGCGGTGAAAGAAGAATGTGGCGAGGATTTACTCGTAGTCACGCCCGGCATCCGTCCGGAATGGGGAGATGTCAGCAAAGACGATCAGAGGAGAATTGTCACTCCGTATCAGGCAGTCAGAAACGGTGCTGATTACATTGTGGTGGGGCGACCAATTCGGGCCGCTACAGACCCGGTAGAGGCAGCTTTCATGGTTGTAAACGAGATACAGTGTGGGCTCGAGGACAGGCATCAAGTTACTTAGCAGTAAAGCCAATCTCTCGCCCGAGCCCTGCGGGCTCTCTCCATTAAGCTTTTAAGCGATCTTTTCCTAGATCTATTCAAAGCCTCAATTCTTTTATAGTTTAGAGCTCCCTGAGTGTTCTGTGAGCTCTGTGAGAGATGAGATGGAGCGGCACGAGAGGTATATGCAGGAGGCCCTGGCAGAGGCGGAGAAGGGTGCGCTCCAGGGAGAAGTACCGGTGGGGGCGCTTCTGGTTACTCCAGATGGTGACATTATTGCGCGGGCCCACAACCGACCCATCAGCCTGAATGATCCCACGGCCCATGCCGAGATTCTCGTGCTCCGGCAAGCAGCAGAGCAACTGGCTAATTACCGGCTACCGGGCCACGTTCTTTATGTAACTCTGGAGCCGTGTGTTATGTGTGTAGGAGCAATGGTGCAGGCGCGCTTGGCCATGGTGGTTTATGGGGCTGCGGATCCCAAGGGGGGCGGGATTGAATCTGTCTATCAAATCGGCACTGACGGTCTGCTGAACCATCGCCTGCAGGCTTATGGTGGCATATTGGCTGAGGCAAGCGAGGTGCTACTCCGGGCTTTTTTCCGAGCTAGGCGCTAAAGTGGTTTCTAACTCTTTGGAGTTCTGATAAAATCATTGACACATTTTCTACCGGCTACTGCGGAGAGGTACCGAAGTGGTCGTAACGGGGTCGACTCGAAATCGATTTGTCCGGTGAACAGCCGGGCACGTGGGTTCGAATCCCACCCTCTCCGCCATTCTTGAAGCTATCAGCGGTCAGCTTCCAGCTGTCAGCAGGAAAACATAATTTTGAAAGATATGAGTAAAGTTTTATAAATTTGATGGTCAATTTCGTAGGACAAAAGCTGAAAGCTGAGGGCTGACAGCAAAAAATGCGGAGAGATGCCCGAGTTGGCCGAAGGGGCACGATTGGAAATCGTGTGTTCCGGTTACCCCGGAACCGTGGGTTCGAATCCCACTCTCTCCGCCATCTCTACTTTTTTGCGGCGGTTGATTTACGGTTCGTTCGTAACGCTTTCAGTTAGTGTCACTACCCAAAAGTCGAAGTTTGGGTTTGCCGGTTTGCCCGTTCGCCGGTGGACCCGGAAGAGGCCCAAAAAATTGGCTTGTCCGGCTAACCGGCCAACGGGCTGACCGGTTAACCTAAGTCTCTCAGGAATCTCCCTTCTCATGTCCTATCTTGTATTGGCACGCAAATGGCGGCCCCAGAGCTTCGAAGAAGTTGTCGGCCAGCCGCATGTTGTCCAAACCCTCACCAATGCAATCTCGGCTGAAAGAATTGCCCATGCATACCTGTTCAGCGGGGCCCGTGGGATCGGCAAGACATCTGTGGCCCGGATTCTGGCCAAGGCACTGAACTGCGCCCAAGGTCCCTCCCCTACCCCCTGCAATGTATGCGAATCTTGCGTGGAAATTACTGGATCAAGCTCACTGGACGTACTAGAAATCGACGGCGCCTCCAACCGGGGTATCAACGAAATTCGAGAGTTGCGGGAGAATATCCGCTATCGACCCGCCAAGAGCCCCTACAAGATTTATATAATCGATGAAGTGCACATGCTCACAGGAGAAGCGTTCAATGCGCTGCTCAAAACGCTGGAAGAGCCGCCAGCGCATGTAATTTTCATTTTTGCAACCACCGAATCCCATCGCATTCCTATCACCATCATGAGCCGCTGTCAGCTCTTCGAGTTTCGTCGTATCGCTGGAAACGCCATAGTTGAACATCTGCGGCACATTGCCCAGGAGGAGGGAATTGAGATCAGTGATATAAGTTTACGTTTGCTGGCGAAGGAGGCTGAGGGAAGCATGCGGGATGCGCAAAGCCTCCTCGAGCAGATGATTGCCTTCTCCGGAAAGAATATCGATGACAAAGACCTGCTGGAGGTTCTCGGTGTTATTGATCGCCAAGCTCTGTTAGACACTGCTGCCGCGATTCTCGACGGCGACGCGGTTTGCTGTCTGGAGATCGTTGAGCGGCTCTACCTTCATGGCCACGACTTGAGGCGCTTCTGTCAGGAGCTGGCCGCACACTTTCGCAATTTGCTGGTTGTAAAGGTGAGCGATGAACCTCAGAAACTGGTTGATCTGACCGAAGCTGAGCTGACCGAGTTAAAAGAACAGGCCGCCAACGTCAGCAGCGCTACCCTCCAACAATTCTTCCACTTTCTTCTCAAGGGAGAAGAGGAGATTCGAAGATCCAGCAACTCCAAGCTGGTCTTGGAGATGAGCCTTCTCCGGCTGGTTCAGCTTCCGCAGGTCATGGACATCGACACCGTCATCTCCCAGGTGCATGAACTGGAGCAGAGAATCTCTGGAGGCGGCGATTCAGCAGCGGGGCTTTATCCAAACGACGAGGACCCCGGTGAGCAGGAGCTATCTTCTGATTATTCTCCCACGGAAGAGGCAGAGTCGGCTCAGTCCGCAACTGTTGCTGAACCTGTTGCGGCCAGGTGGGATGATTTTGTTGAGAGAGTGCGCCAGGAAAAGCCGGCGCTTGCTGCCAGCCTTGAGCGGGTGAGTGTAAGAGAGCCACAACCCGACTGTCTGGAGCTCGATTTCAACGGCCATGAGTTTGATTATGAAATGGTCAAAGAGAGGGAGAGCTTCGGTCTACTCAGTCGGTTGGCACGGGAGATTTTTGGAGAGCGGGTTAAAGTCTCCCTCAAAGTAGGCAGTGAGGAAATCCGGCGGGAACAGCGGCTGAAGACGGACCGTCAAAGGCTCCAGCAGCAGAAGGCCTTAAAACACCCATTAGTGACTGAAGCCTTGGAGATATTCGGCGGCGAAATCATAGAGGTGAAGGTAGGACCGGATAAGGGAAAGTAGACAGACAGAGCCGAAAGCAGTTATACAAGTGCAGGTGGGAGAGGCCAAGAATAGGATGGAGGAGTAATGGAGTGCTGGAGTAATGGTACCCGAAAAATCTTCATGATCTTTTGATCTTAACAATACTCCAATACTCCAACATTCCAACACTCCATGGGCGATGCTTTCGTAAGCCGTGATCTCTGAACATACTTTAGTGGTACAATTGAAAGCTTGACATTGAGGAGGCTCCATATGGCAAAGGGTTTTGGAGATATGATGAAACAGGCCAGGGTTTTGCAGGAAAAGATGGCCAAGATGCAGGAGGAACTTGGGGATAAGATAGTGGAGTCCTCTGTCGGCGGCGGCATGGTAGTGGCCAAGGCCAACGGACGTCAAGAACTGCTCTCAATTGACCTGGAACCTGAGGTGGTTGACCCGGATGATATAGAAATGCTGCAGGATCTGATTGTTGCTGCAGTAAACGATGCATTGAAGAGAGCGCAGGAAATGGCGGCCGAAGAGATGAGCAAACTCACCGGCGGCCTGAAGCTCCCCGGTGGAATGAAAATACCAGGGATGTTCTGAAGATTTTACACTCACTTCGTTCGCCGCATAGCGCAAAGCGCTTAGCGCATAGCGTCTATGGGGTGTTGGCTGAACGCTCTGCGCTCTGCTCTATGCGCTATGCCCAAATAAAACCACGGACACAACTTCCGAAGGATTTGTTATGAGTATCTATCCGCCCTCGCTGGAGCGACTTATTAATAATTTGTCCAAACTCCCCGGGATTGGCCAAAAAACAGCAGCACGATTGGCCCTCTACCTCTTCCGCGCCTCAAGGGAGTTCACCGAGTCCCTTGCTGTAAGCATCTCCGAAGTTAAGCGAGACATAGGTTCCTGCTCCAGATGTTTCAATCTTACAGATGCTGATCCCTGCAAGATTTGTAAGGATCCCAGCCGTGATGGAATTCTCTGTGTGGTGGAGGAGGTGGGAGACCTCCTGGCTTTAGAAGGGGCAGGTGCCTTCAGAGGCCGTTACCATGTTCTCCAGGGGGTTTTGGCCCCGCTCGATGGAATTGGCCCTGAAAACCTGAGGATTAAAGAATTGCTGGCACGATTGCAGCAGGAGTCCATTAATGAGGTCATTCTTGCTATTAACCCTAGCGCCGAGGGGGAAGCCACAGCCATTTATATCGCCGGGCTTTTGCGAAAGCGGGACGTAAGTGTCAGCCAGATTGCCCGGGGAATTCCAATGGGTGGAGATCTGAAATATACTGATGCCGTCACCTTGAAGCGAGCCATGGAGGGACGGAGGGAATCCTGCTGAAGCGCTATGATCGAGGCGAACTGGTTGTGACCATTGAAACTGCTTGACTCAGTTGGCCTCTAGGGTTATTGATAAGTTGATCTCTGCTTGTGAAAACAAACCTTTCGCTGACCTTCGCTAAGATCCTACACATAAGAGATTTTACCGGTTATTATTGAGGTGGAGCCACAGCCATGATCGAGATCAGATTTCACGGGCGAGGCGGCCAGGGAGCGGTGACCTCAGCGGAGTTGACCGCCCTGGCGGCTATTGAACAGGGTAAATACGCCCAAGCTTTTCCGAGCTTCGGCCCGGAACGGCGGGGCGCACCGGTTATGGCTTATGTGCGGGTAAGCGATGAGCCTATCCGCACCAGAGAGAAAATCTACGAGCCCGATATTGTGGTGGTTTTGGATCCCACTCTCCTTGACATCGTAAATGTTGGTGCCGGATTGAAAGATAATGGGATAGTGGTGCTTAATACTACCAAGAGTGCGGAAGAAATTCGCGAACGCATTGGAATCACTGCTAAATTGGCATTAGTGGATGCAAGCCGAATAGCCATGGAGACCATGGGGATCCCCATTACGAACACTACCCTGCTGGGAGCAATGCTTAAGGCAACCGACTTGTTGCCGCTTTCGGCCTTAGAAGGGCCTTTAGAAGAACGCTTTGGCCGTATTGCCGTGAAGAACATCCAGGCATCTCAGCGGGCTTATCAAGAGACTGTGGTAAAGGAGTAAACAATGGCGAAAGAAACTGGAATGGTTAGCTGGAAAGATTTGGCTTTAGGATGTGCCATTGTGAAGCCTGGAAGTTCTGCTGAGCTGAAAACGGGTGACTGGCGCTCAGAACGTCCTGAGACCGATTACGAAAAATGCATTCAATGCGGGCAGTGCTATATATTCTGTCCCGATATGGTCTACACCCAGAATGAACTGGGGTTTTATCAGCCGAACCTCTTTTATTGCAAGGGATGCGGGATCTGTGCCCGCGAGTGCCCTGCTGATGCGATCAGCATGGTGGAGGAGAGTGAGTAGATATGGCTAAACGGGTGGGCATTGAGGTTTCGCTTGCCGTGAGTGAGGCGGTGAAGCTGGCCAATGTGGATGTGGTGGCCGCTTATCCAATCACGCCTCAGACCCACATTGTCGAGCATTTGGCCGAGTTGGTGGCTGACGGTCATCTTGATGCGGAGTTTATTCCAGTGGAATCGGAGCACTCGGCAATGAGTACGTGCTGCGGCTCCTCAGCGGCTGGAGCCAGAACCTACACCGCCACCAGCTCGCAAGGGCAAGCGCTCATGTTGGAGATCTGTTATATAGCATCGGCCCTGAGGCTGCCAATTGTTATGACGGTGGCCAACAGGTCGCTTTCTGGTCCAATCAGTATCTGGAACGACCATTCCGATATGATGATGAGCCGTGATACCGGCTGGATTCAAACGGTGGCGGAAAACGGGCAGGAGGCTTTTGATTTGACGCTTCACGCCTTCCGGGTGGCAGAGGATTCTCGAGTTTTATTGCCTGTGATCATCAACCTGGATGGATTTACTTTGACCCACGTGATTGAGCCCATTGAGATTCTCGACCAAAAGGAAGTTGACCGCTATCTGCCACCCTACCAACCGCAAATGCGGCTAGATCCGGAGAATCCAATTAGCATCGGCCCAGTAGGAATGCCCGAGGTCTATACCGAGGCAAAAAAAGCGCAGGACGAGGCGATCAAGTCTGCTAAGCCTGTGATTATAGAGGCTTGGCAAGAATTCGGCGATCTGTTTGGCCGCTACTACAAGCCAGTGGAGACCTATCGCACCGATGGGGCTGAAACGTTGCTGGTAACCATGGGAAGCCTCAGCGAAACGGCAATGACCGCAGTGGACCACATGCGTGCCAAGGGGAAAGATGTGGGGCTGGTGCGGATAAGGTTGTTCAGGCCGTTCCCGTTCGAGGAGTTTTTGGCGGCGGTTGAGGGTGCCAAGCAGATTGCAGTCATGGACCGCGCTCTTTGCCTCAATGGTGCTGGCGGACCTCTTGCCATCGAAGTCAAGGCTGCGCTTTATGATGAGCCTGAGCGGCCCTACATCTGGAATTATGTGGCAGGGCTGGCAGGCCGGGATGTAACTATAGAAAATTTCGTGGAAATGGCCGACGGAGTGGAGGCGGCAGCTGCTGACGGACTCCGAGGCAACTATACCATGATCAATGTGAGGGAATGATGAGCAGGGCAGCTGATGATTTGAAAGATTTTCAACGATTCAGCCCCAAGAAGCTGCCGGTGGAAGAGCCGCTGGCCCCGGGGCACAGGGCCTGTCAGGGATGCGGAGAGGTCCTGGCCTTGCGCCAGGTGATGAAGGCGCTGGGGAACAATGTAATCGTGGTGAGCGCTACAGGCTGTATGGAAATTATCTCCTCAGCATATCCCCAGAGTGCCTGGCGGGTACCGTGGCTTCATGTGGCTTTCGAGAATGCTGCTGCAGTGGCCAGCGGAGTCGAGGCTGCTCACAAAGCCAT
>CBFDBW010000122.1:0-7688 GCA_965603145.1 uncultured Syntrophobacterales bacterium | reverse complement strand
CTCGATCTGAATTGATCCTAGGAAAGGTCTTTCTTCAGATGGTTGAAGGAGCGCAAGGAACTAATCTTTCAACCCTAGCGAAGAACGTTGGTTTTCTGATCAAAAATGTTCCATTTGCCAGCAAAAAGGCGGAAGATCATTTCGACAAGGCCATCGAGACTGCAAACGAGATCGGGGCCAACGGCACTCTAGGAGAGGCCAAGCTCGATTTGGGCCTGCTTCACAAGGCAAAAGGTAGGACTAAGAAGGCCAAGGACTGCATCTCCGAATCCATCAAGATCTTTGAACAATGTGAGGCGCATCCATACCTTAAAGAGGCGAAGGAAGCCTTGGCTTCCTTGGAGTAAAAAGAGCTTTTCCAGTAGTGGAAACTGCCTACATATTGAGTTACCAACTTTTACTTCGGATGTTGTGGTTTCTGTATTTATCTTTGAGAAGTTGAAAAAAGCTCCGAGATGCGAGTGTCGGCTGTGTTTGGTTGCCTGTTTGCTGCCCTCGGTAATGGAAGTCAGAAAGGGTAGGATCTCCTCTGAAGATATGGAATCTAACTGCCTATCCCCGAGGTCATTGCTGAATCTGGAAAGACTGATCTTATAGGAGTTTATGGTGTTTTTTTTAGGTTCATCCTCTGGTACTCTTGATAAAGATTGATGACTTGTTCTACTTTCATGGCTCACCTCCCGTTAGTGTATGTTAGTATCGTTTGTGCTCACCGGATCAACGTAAGGTCTGATCCTCAAATTTTCAACAGATTGAGAGCGTACGATTAGTGGTGAAGGTCTAGAAGCGGGGAAAATCAGCCCCTTCTTGGTTCATAACCAAAGGAACAATACAATGGGATTGAGTATACGTATTTTTTTGGTTGATGACGATGATTCCTTGCACCGTCTTGCTCTATCGAGGTACGAGCGCTTGCTAAAGGGCGACCCTAAGGAGTCTATTCCACAGTATGCTGGCAAGCGTGTGCGACACGCGTTCGTCGTGGTGGATCTGGTAAATCGCAGGCCTGTCGAGATTGTGCACTTTGAGTTCTCGTGGCTATCTTTTGATTCTGAAGGCCGGCTCGATCGATCTGATAAAGAAAAGGAGGCAAGACTGGCTATGCGAGCAATTCCACCACTGCTCGGAGGGGATGATTCCGAGCAGGTAATTGATGCTAGCCATCGCTTTGCAAAGAAGCGTTATGATAGTGAGTACAGGTGGAAGCCCAATTGGGAAATAGAGACTGCGATCGTAGCGGCCATATTCGGTAGAAAGCCTTGACAGTATTGCTATGTCCAGAACATATATGAAGCTGGAACGATAACTTTCGGTGTGTCAGGTTTGGCAAGATGTTTAACCAACATTCTTGAATTGCTACCCCACTATTTTGTGCCGAGTCCTCAGAAGCTGAAAGTGCGGCTTAAGGGTCGAATAGCGCGGGCAAATCTGAAAAAACCCAAGTCTACCTTGATTCCAAGGTCATCGATCATTATCTATATCCATATTATTTAATGCGATGGAGTGGAGGAGACAATGGCCAAAGAAACAGCATTAATTGTAGGCGGATCGGCAGGCATTGCTCTTGATACTGCCAAAAGACTGGCGAAACGAGGCGTGGATTTAATCCTTATTGCACGAGGGCAAGATCAATTGGCTAGGGCCAAAACAAAGGTACAAAACCTTGGTAACGTCGATGTAGAGACCGTATCGGTTGACCTGTATGACTCTGATGGGGTGCAAGCATTCATCTCAAAAATCGATAGCGATAGCCGTGCGATTAAATATCTGGTAAATGCCGCCGGCTATTTTAACCCTGTGTCTTTTCTTGATCATACACTTGAAGATTACAGGAAATACATGGATCTCAATGAGGCCGTTTTCTTTGTCACCCAAGCCGTGACCAGGAATATGAAGAAAAATGGCGGTGGATCGATTGTAAATGTTGGCTCGATGTGGGCTAAACAAGCGATCAAAGCTACTCCGTCCTCGGCGTATTCGATGGCAAAGGCTGGTCTGCATTCTTTGACGCAACATCTGGCAATGGAGCTGGCCGAGTACAATATTCGCGTCAATGCCGTATCCCCGGCGGTAGTTCAGACCACGATCTATAAATCTTTTATTGAGGAAGACAAGATTACGGAAGCCTTGAAAGGCTTTGACAGCTTTCACCCGATCGGAAGCATAGGACAGCCTGAGGATGTGGGCGCTGTGATCGATTTCTTGCTTTCAGACGAGGCAGGGTGGGTGACTGGTGCAATCTGGGATGTTGATGGAGGCGTCATGGCCGGCCGCAACTAAAGCATCTAGAATTACAAATCGGGGTGGCATCTTTACTATTAAATGTTAAGGGACCAGATGTCGGTATAACTCTTGAATTATGACGCTTCGGGAAGCGAGCCGACCTGACCCTTTCTCATTACAATATATATGAAGCTATAATTGTCCGACTGGCTACTTACAATAGCTGCTATGGAAGGCAAGAAATCGAAAGCCGAAAGTTTTGCCATCTCATTAACATATCACAAGAAATAGGTCGAACCTTAGGCCGTCACCGGTTAAGGTTATCTCCTATCCCGCCCCTATTTCCATTCAGCCATCCATTCACCTTCTCAAGGCACCTAGTGGATTCCGAGTCCCTCTCCATGCTAGGATACTGCTCAGATTGATACTGTTGTCTGGTCAACAATCATGGAAAATAGCTCATTATTCATAATAACGATTTTAGTAGGCCTCGCTCTACTCTTTATGGGACGCCAACTTTTTTGGGTCTTCGTAGCAGCAGCTGGGTTTATCCTTGGCTCATCTCTGGCAGGCCAATTTCTCATCGGCCAATCAACAGTGGTCATCTTGGCTGTCGGCCTGACTGCCGGACTTGTCGGCGTCGTAGTGGCAGTGTTTGCGCAAAACTTGGCAATAGGAATAGCCGGTTTTGTTATGGGCAGCTATGTCCTAGCCTTTCTTTTTTATACCATCGGTCTAGTAGGAACGGGTTGGACGTGGCTGGCCTTAATCGGAGGGGGAATTATCGCCACCGCATTGGTACTGGCTCTCTTCGATTTGGCACTCATTGCTTTGTCATCTCTTGCCGGTGCAAACTTGATTATCCAAGTTACGAACTTCAGTCCCGTTATGACCTCTTTGGTGTTTATACTTTTGGTCGCAATCGGTGTGGTCTTTCAGGTAAGCTTGCTAAAGAAGAACGCTCATGGCTATCGGTAGCAGAGTAAGTACCTGATTCCTTTGATCGCCCTTGCCGGGATTTGGTATCAATATCATATCTACAAGAAAGCACTTTTCCTTCAGACTGTTTAGTTTGGCAAGCTACGTTTAGTCTCCCACCGTAAGGATCTATCTCAGCATTTCGTGCTAAGGTTTTTCAACTATTTACGGTTAGGGATGTGAAATAAAGTCTCCACGAAGCTGGATTGGGCTCCATACCACTCGTTCTTTCCCTTTCTTTTGGCTCAGTCCTGCCGACCGGTTATTTTCGCGCAGCGTCCAATGGTCTAAGCTCGCCATTTTAATATCTGAGCCGGATAAATCGTCAGGATCTGTAATTAGTTTCACAAATATACAATTGTCTTGACAAAAAGGAGTAGTCGGAACGATATGCATTTTATTGATCTCAGTGCTGTGTGAGAAAGTGGGCCAATCCAATAACCCTAACTTTTGAGAAACTCTCAATCATCGCACCAGGGTAATTGGGAGGAAATGAATGAGCAGAATAACCGTCTACTTTGTAACTCTCCTGCTACTGCACACGCTTCCCGTACATGCCGATGAAGCCATGGATTATTTTAATCGGGGACGAAAGGGCTCGGTGACCCGCAAAAAGATCGAATTATTCACTAAGGCGTTGGAGTTGAATCCAAAGCTGGCGGCTGCTTATGAACAGAGAGGTTTGCTCTATTATTTTCAGGGTAAGTATGACAAGATGATTCAGGATTACCAGACATATCTTGACTTGGCACCGGAAAAAGCTGAGGCCTTTCGGATGCTGGGTCTGGGTTATCTTAAGAGTGGAGATTATCAACCTGCCATCGCCCATTTCACCCGCTCCATAGAATTGGAACCACAGCATCCCGCGGGTTATGCTTACCGGGCGGAAGCTAATCGATTGTCTGGCAAGGATGAAGAGGCAATCCGGGATTCTACTGCTGCCGTCGAGCTCAGAGGTGATACGCGAGCCAGGTCCGAAGCCTATAAAACAAGGGCTAGAATCTATCGAAAGATGGGTCTAATGGACCTTGCCTATGCCGATACCCGCTCTGCTTGGGAGTCAGACCCCAGATGGTCCTACTGGGTTCGATACTGGTATAAATATGCCAGTCTGGAAGAGTTGAGTGGAGCAGGACTTATTGGTATCATAGTATTAGCGTTTGTCTTGGTCTTTGGACTGAAACTCAAACCTCCCTGGAAAGATGACTAGCTTGCCTCATTTTACTCTACTTACTTAATTGTAAGCCCCAAGAATAAGGATACGATCATATCTGGCCTTGTATTAGAAAATCCGTGCCAGAGTGCTTGTGTATAATATTTGACTTGGGCGGCCAGTCCAGCAAGCCCTCATTCTTTTCATTGAAATATGTAAAAACCTAACCCCGGAGGAGGAATAAATGGCGACGGGCATATATGGGTGGTGTGGCAAGATACTTAAGATAGATCTCTTTGAATCACGCATCAGCGAACTGAAGACCATGGACTATGCGGACCGCTTTCTGGGCGGGCGAGGGATTGCCACTCGGATCTACTGGGAGGAAGTAGGACCTAGTGTGAGTGCTTTTGATCCAGAGAATCACCTGATTTTAATGACTGGTCCTCTGGGGGCTACCGGAGCCCAGGGTGCTTCCAGGTTTGAAGTTGTTGGCAAGTCCCCTATGTTGATGCCGGAAGGATTTTGTTACGGGAACCTTGGCGGATTTTTCGGTCCCTACTTAAAAAAAGCAGGCTACGACGGTGTTGTCATCTCAGGACGGTCTGCAAAGCCGGTCTATCTCTGGATCCACGACGGGGAAGCCCAAATTTTAGAAGCCTCTTTGCTTTGGGGAAAGGGTGTTTATGGCGTTCGGGACATCTTAAAAAAATCGCATGGAAAAAATGTGCGATTCGTAACGACCGGTGTGGCCGGTGAAAACATGTGCCGGAGTGCCAATCTAATGACAGATAATGAAGGGAGCGCCACCGGTGGTTTCGGTGCGGTGATGGGATCCAAAAAGCTCAAGGCCATAGCGGTATTGGGTAAGGGAAGTCCATTGGTAGCAAAACCGGAGGAATTAAAAGAGCTCAATAAATTGGCAATCCATTTAAATAAGCGTGACCCACTCTTAGCCCCTTTTCCGGAGGAACAGGTTCGTCGAACCGGACAGTCGTCTTGTTTCCAATGCGGTCTTGATTGTAAGTATAGAAACGCTTTTCGAACACTGTCCGGGAAGAACGTTGTGAGAAAATGTCAATCCATGTTCGTCTATTTTCCATGGGTTTTGGGAAGACCGGGAGAATCCATGGAGACCGCTGTTGATGCCACAGGGATCTGTAATGATTTGTCGATCTGCACAATGGAAATGTACAATATCGTTCAGTGGTTGGATACTTGCTACAAGTCCGGTTACCTCACCGATAAGCAGACCGGGCTTGATATTTCAAAGCTGGGCACCCGTGAGTTTTTTGAGAATCTCGCCACTATGATTGCTCGTCGAGAAGGATTTGGCGATATTCTGGCCGAAGGACTTCTTCGAGCCGGTGAGAAGCTCGGTGAAGAAGCCAGGGCTCATTTTTCAAACGAGGTATCCGGTGTCGGAGATGGTGCCAGCTATTCTGCACGCGAATATCTTATGAACGGTTTGTTGTACGCTTTGGAACCTAGACAGCCAATTGCCATGCTTCACGAAGTAAGTTGGTTAACCGGTTTATGGGTCATGAATCAAGCCGATCCCAAATCTTCACCGGTAACATCCGAGGTCTTTCGGGCCGCGGCCACTAAATTCTGGGGAAGCGAGAAGGCGTGGGACCTGAATACCCATGAAGGAAAGGCCGTGGCGGCAGCTAAAATCATCGATCGAACCTACGTGAAAGATAGCCTGCTGCTGTGTGATTCCGCCTGGCCTTTGATGGTTTCCTGGAATACCCCCGATCACGTTGGAGATCCAACCCTTGAAAGTCGAATTTTTTCCGCCGTAACCGGCATCGAAACTGATGAAACCGAACTTAATCAGTATGGCGAAAAAATATTCAATCTTCAACGGCGTGTTCTTTTACGGGAAGGACGGCGACCCAAAGTAGATGATGTTCCGGAAGAATTCAATTTTGTTGATCCGGTTGAAGCCGTGTTCATGAACCCCGATGTGATCGTACCCGGGCCGGGCGAAGAAGTAATTAGTCGAAAGGGCCAAACTTTGGATAAGGAAGTATTCGAAGAGATGCGAAAGGAATTTTACGAACTGCGAGGCTGGGACTCTGAGTCAGGCTCGCAAAAGGTTGAAACACTCGAGCGACTCGGGCTGTCTGACCTCGTGTAAGACCCTATAAGACAGGCAAGACCGGCTCAACTGGCTAACCGGCTAAACAGCCAGAGGGCAGAGGGCATAGAGGAGGAGCGAAGGGGCTGGGCGACGCAGACAGGATATTTAGATTCATGAGATTTGGATTTCACCCGGTGGAGGGCCCGTGTTCGGCTTCATTCTTATTTCCGCCATCACATTGATGCACATTTACGTCTTCTGGCGTGTCGCCTCGGTGCCTGTTCTTACACGGTACGTTTCCAGGAAGCTTCTCGTAGGGGCTGGCCTAGTTCTCTGGGCAGGCTTTTTCTTGGGCCGGGTCTACGGTCACCACGGTACAGGCCCCCTCGCCAGGCACCTGGAGTTGCTCGGCATGAACTGGATGGCCGTGCTATTTCTTCTCTTTGTCTCCCTTCTTGCGGTGGATCTCATCACTGGGTTCGGCTTTCTCGTGCCCAGACTAGCGCCCTCGTTACGAGGCACAGCGTTGGTTGCCGGTCTGGTGCTTTCGGTGGTCGCACTTTTCCAGGGCCTGCGGCCGCCGGTGGTGCAAAACTATGAGGTGTATTTGTCAGGTCTTGCCGATGAGATGGATGGTACGGTGCTCGTAGCCATGTCCGACCTGCACCTTGGTAATTTGCTCGGCGAGCGGTGGCTGGAAGCGCGTGTCGCCCAGGTGCAGGCGCAGCAACCTGACCTCGTAATTCTGCTTGGAGATCTCTTCGAAGGGCACGGCAAGCCCCAAGGTGAACTGCTTCCGGTTTTGCGCCGCCTTTCTGCACCTCTCGGTGTCTGGGTTGTCCCTGGCAACCACGAGTTCCACCATCGTCACAATGGGAGTACGCTTCTGATCGAGGAGGCCGGCTTTCATTTGCTGCGCAACCGCTGGGCCGAAGTTCGACCCGGTATGGTCATGGTTGGCGTAGACGATCTTACAGCCATCCGCCGCTCTGGTCAGGGCGGCGATCCCATTTCGAAGGCACTGGCGGGTCGACCTCCGGGTGCAACCATCCTTCTCTCCCACACACCGTGGCAGGCCGACAAGGCAGCGAAAGCCGGAATAAGCCTGATGCTTTCTGGCCACACCCACGGAGGGCAAATTTGGCCTTTCGACTATCTGGTTAAACGCGTCTACCCGCTGCTTGAGGGGCGGTATGAGGTGGACGGCATGACGGTCATCGTCTGTCGCGGTACGGGCACCTGGGGACC
>CBFDBW010000121.1:0-7723 GCA_965603145.1 uncultured Syntrophobacterales bacterium | reverse complement strand
ACCATTGTCTATGTGATTCTGCCACTCTTTCTCCTTTTAGCATTTCGCCGTGCTGCACGCCGTCGGCCACCTGAGAAGTCGGCAACAGCCATCGAGCCCAAAATCCGCCCAGCCACCTATGATAGTCCGACCGCCACCGAAAGTCTCAAGGAAACCTGGGCCAGAGAGCAGAAGAAGGTGGAAAAAGAACTGCGAGAAGTCTTCGGTCGTGAAGACAGTGTCCTGGCAAGAGCCGAAAAAGAGCTTAATAGATCCACTGCACCCCAGAAAGCACGGTCTGCCGAATCCCCCGAGCGAAATGAAAAAAACATGCTCCAGGAAGAGCTTCTCAAGCTGTTCTCGCGCCGGTAACACTAAGTTCATCTCTGTCAATTCACATTGCCTTTGGCGCCTAATTCACCACAAACACAGGCGCCCCACTCTGATTATTTATCATGCGGAAACCACTATACGCCCTCCATGACCGCAATCACCATCATGGAACATGACTTGCATGCTATGATCTTGTCTCGCCAGAAGACCTTGACGAGGGGCGGGGTGATTGGCGGCTCTGCTTTTTTGAATTGATTCGGAAAAAAATTTTGTGATAGACTACGGCACCTTGAACGCTGGAGGGTAAAAGGGAAACATTCTTCCATGGTTACAGCGGGGTTCATATGAAAGTGAAGTTCTGGGGTGTGCGGGGATCGCTTCCAGCACCCATCCCTCCAACCGAAATCGAGAATAAGATCGTGCAGGCTTTGGGTGGCGCCAGTGGTGTGGACCTGGATGATATCGAGGCGGTAGAAAACTACGTTAGAGCCCTACCCTACTATCAACGAACCACCACCGGCGGCAACACTTCTTGCGTGCAAGTGTGCGGTGACAACACCGAAATCATACTTGATGCCGGCTCCGGCATCCGACAGCTTGGAATCGAACTTATGCAGGGACCTTGCGGTCAGGGTAAAGGCACTGTCCACCTCTTGATTAGCCATACCCATTGGGACCACATAATGGGCTTCCCTTTTTTCACACCCGCATATGCAGATGGCAATCAGTTATTTATCTACGCCCGTCACCCCCGAATCAAGGAACGTTTCCAGGATCAGCATCACCCTGACCATTTCCCGGTGAGCTTGGAAACCATGTCTGCTGATGTCCAGTTTGTCCAGCTTCAAGAAGACACTGAGATGACCATTGGCGAATTTACAGTCAATAGCATGCCACTGAGACACCCTGGCGGTTCATTCACCTACAGGATCAAGAAAAACGGCCGTGCTTTCGTCTACGCCACTGACGCTGAATACAAAGACCTCAGTCCTAGGGTAATGGACCAATACATCTCCTTCTATGCCAATAGTGAGGCCCTCGTATTTGATGCCCAATTCAGCCTTGAGGACGCCATGGAAAAAGAAGGTTGGGGCCACAGTTCCTCCATGGTGGGAGTTGATATCGCCCTCAAGGCCAACATCAAGCGGTTGATTCTTTTCCATCATGAACCGTCCTACAACGATGAAAAGCTTCAAGAGATTTACGACAAGACCATTCGTTACTACGAGATGATTAAGGGCAATCGCAACCTGGAAATCATCATGGCCCGGGAGGGTCTGGAAATGGAAATCTAGTTCCATGGCCACATCAGCCATCACTGTGCTCCCCGGCTCAGAAACTCTTCAGCCCCACGTAGAAAACTCCATCCCCTATTATACATTTCATCGGTTTAGCGAGTTTCAAGAATTAGAACACCTCGTTCTTACCCGACTGGGAGGGGTAAGTTCGCCGCCTTTCGCCAGTCTTAACGTAAGTTACGACACTGGAGACGAGGCCGGCAAGGTTCGAGAGAACGTGCGCCGGGTGCGAGCTGCTACTGATTGTTCTTCCCTCATCTACGCCCGGCAGAGCCACAGCAGCAACATCGTGGTTCTGCGCGAGCACCCGCGCCTTGACCCTGCAATTCCATACCCCCTGCAAAGAAAAGACGGTTTCATCACCCAATTGTCAGGCCTCCTCATGATGATAAAGGTCGCCGACTGCCAGGCAATCTTGCTTTACGATCCGGAGAAAAAGGTGGTTGCCATAATTCACGCGGGCTGGCGCGGTAGTGCCAAGAATATTGCAGGTACTGCTGTCCATCTTATGCAGGCTCACTTTAGCTGCGACCCCCAAGACATTTTTGCCGGAATCGGACCCTCGTTGGGCCCCTGCTGTGGTGAGTTTCGAAACTGGCGACAAGAACTTCCGCCCCGTTTTTCTCGGTTTCAGGTACAGAAAAATCACTTCGATTTCTGGGCCATCAGCCAGTATCAACTCATGGAAGCCGGTTTGCTCAGGGAACATATCGACGTTTCCGGGCTTTGTACCAAGTGTCATCCTGAGGTTTTCTATTCCTACCGCGGCGAAGGAGAAACCGGCCGCTTTGCGGTGGTCATAGGCATCAAGGACTCTTTGCGCTCTTAGGAAAAATTCCACAGAGGTCACAAAGCAGGATAAAATAGTAGAGCTTACGACCGGTCACAGGATACAATTTCAATCTCTTCTTTTTGTGATCTTGGTGTTTTTTGTGGTAATTGATAGGGAGCATTTTCAGGAGTAATAGTAAGTTGCTGCTAAGAAACGCTGAGATACTGTTTAACGATCGTGTGAGTCCCGAACTCTACCATATGGGTCTTCTGTGTCCTGAAATCGCAGCTCGTATCCAGCCAGGGCAGTTTCTGATGGTAAGAGTGCAGGAGGGCTTCGATCCCTTGCTGCGAAGACCATTTGCCGTGCACCGGATCCACCATAACGATCCCCCTACCTCGTTCGAGATGCTTTATCGAGTAGTCGGACGCGGTACCCGGCTGCTTGCCGATATGCAAGCAGCCGCATCATTGAACCTCCTCGGACCTCTGGGTAGCGGCTTCCAAGTGCCGGATCAGGATGGATTAGTTCTCATGGTTGCGGGGGGAATTGGCATTGCCCCTCTACCTCATTTGGCAGAAACCCTGGTCAGCTCAGGTTTCAGAGGTCCTTTCGTCTTGTGGTTCGGCGGCAAAACCGCTGCCGATCTTGTCTGTGTCAAGCATTTCCAGGACCTGGGCTTTGCAGTGCGACTTGTCACCGAAGACGGCAGTGAAGGTCGGCAAGGACTGGTCACCGGCCACCTGGAACAGTGGCTGTCCCAACAGAATGAATTGCCGGAAGTAATTTATTCCTGCGGTCCCTATCCCATGCAGCGACTGGTGGCAGAGATGGCTGCCCGGTTAAGTATCCCATCTCAACTCTCTATGGAGGCCTTGATGGGATGTGGTGTCGGGGCTTGCCTGAGCTGTTCGCTCAGATGTCGTCCACCAAAGGATGGCCAGGACCCACATTACGCCAACGTTTGTCAAGACGGTCCCGTATTTGCTGGCGAAGAGATCGTTTGGGAGTAAAAGTTTTCGTTATCGGTTATACGTTATTAGTTATTAGGAAAAACCACTTATGGCACCCTGTAATGGACGCCAAAATTACCGTTCTTTTTAAGTACACCTAATAACGATTAACAACTAACGGTTAACTCCAACTTACCCAATTAGGTGCTATGCGGATTTGATCCAATGACCAATGACAAACCCATTAACTTGGAAGTTGATCTCGGACCGCTCCGATTGAAGAATCCGGTGATGGTGGCATCAGGAACCTTCGGCTATGGGCAGGAGTACGCTGAACTGGTTCCTCCCGAGCGCTTGGGTGCAGTGGTGGTAAAAGGCATTTCGCTGGAGCCCCGCTCCGGCAATCCTCCTCCCCGCATCTGGGAGACGTGCGGTGGTATGCTCAATTCCATCGGTTTGCAGAATGTGGGCCTTCGCGCTTTCTTGGAGGAGAAACTCCCCTGGCTGAGGCCGCTGTCCGTCCCTGTAGTTGTTAATCTTTTTGGCAATACAGTGGAAGAGTACCGGGAGTTGGCTGCGGCACTGAACGGTCAGGAGGGCATCGATGGGCTGGAGATTAATATTTCCTGTCCGAATGTTAAGGCGGGCGGAATGACGTTCGGCTCTGACCCGGAAATGGCGTTCCAGGTGGTATCCGCAGTAAGGTCCAGAACCAACCTCCCGGTCATCACCAAACTCACCCCCAACGTTACCGATATCACTGTTATTGCCAGGGCAGCCCAGGATGCTGGCACCGACATCTTGTCACTTATCAATACTGTTGCAGGGATGGCAGTTGATGTCCAAACCCGTCGGCCTCGACTAGCAAACGTGGTCGGTGGACTGTCTGGACCGGCCATCAAACCCATCGCCCTGAGACAGGTATGGCAAGTTTTACAAGTGAGTAAGGTGCCGGTGATCGGCTTGGGAGGAATTGTTTGCGTAGAAGACGCCCTGGAGTTCCTGATAGTAGGCGCCAAGGCTATCCAGGTAGGCACCGCCAACTTCGTCAATCCAGGCGTCACCCTGGAGATAATAGACGGCCTGGAAGACTACCTCCGCCAACGGGGCCTTGAAGATATCAATGAAGTCATCGGCACTTTGGAGATCCCCGGACGCACCCAGCAGGCAGATTGCAGGTAGCAGCTGGCAGCCCTTCACAGGCTCAGAACCATTAAGTCACTGGGGCATTATGTCTTTACAATAAATGACTATGAATGACGGCAAAGCCAAATGACCTAATGACTAAGACTACTATGCGCTCTGCGTTTTCCCTTTTTGCCTTAAACGGCGCACATCTCCTACTCTTATGGTAAAGCGAACAGCGTCCAAAAATTCCAGCAGTGGTATGGTGTATTTGCGGCTGGTCTGGGTAAGCTCTTTGAACTGAGGAGTTGTGATCTCTTCCTGCTGTTGGAAGAAGTCCGCCAATCGTTTTTTGAGGTCTTCCAAAACGAGGTGGTGGAAGTACATATCCTCCTTGACTTTGACCAACAATCCCTGTTGTAGCATCCAATGAAGAATCTGCCGAGCTTCGTCATCAGAGACCCCAAGCGACTGGGCCACCTCTCGGAAAAAGGGAGGCTGCAGCCCTGCCCGCTGGTAGATCGCCTCAAGCTGTTCTCTTACCTCTTCTTGCTTTCCTGCAAGAGCCACTTGGTGAGCAGAGAGCCGCACGAGATCTTTTTCTTGAACAAGTTCACCTTGGCGAACCAGTCGCTGGATGAGTTCGTTGAAAAGTTTGCCAACCACTCCGTGGGGCAGCCGGCCAAAGAGCTCTTCCTTATTGATGCCTGATCGCAAAGGTTCCCGCCGATGGAACTCATCAAGTTGGCCCAACAGTAACTCGCTGAGTTTGCCGAACACGTCCCTATGCACAAATCTTGGAGTCTCCCGATCGAACTGGATTACCTCACCGCGGCTCATCAACTCTTGGAGTAAACGACGGAGTTGCTTTTCTGTATTATTGACAAGTATGCTCAGCTCCCTTTCCCCGATGCCGGCAAATCCCGCGTCTCTCAAGTGATGTTCCACCATTTCACCGGATTCACCCTTTTGCAAGATGGTCAGAGACTCCAAAATGTCAGCGACCATCCGCTTTCTTTTTGTCGGGGCCGGATGCAGTATTTGCCCACCGCCTATGGTGCGCATTGGCGAATAGCTTCGCAGGACAAAACAGTCCCCACTTCGGACCACCACCGGCTTATCCATACGCACCTGGGCATAACCACTAGCGCCGGGCTTGAGTTCATCAGTGTCCAGGAGTATCAGAGTGCCCATTTCTTCATTGGTGCCGCTGTGGAGGCGGACCTTTGCCCGGTTTTTCAAGGCCCGTGGCGCGGTCTCCAGATGTTGCAAGCGTACATCCACCATGAACGATGCAATCAGACTTTCCGGGGTCGCCAACACATTGCCCCGCTCTAGGGCGGCTTTTTCCAGGCCTTGAAGGTTGATGGCCGTGCGTTGCCCACTGACGGCCTCATTTACTTCCCGATTATGAACTTGGATGCCACGCACCTTGGTTTTGAGCAGCTGAGGATAGACAAATAGGGTGTCCCCAGTCTTGACCTTCCCGGAAATTGCCGTACCGGTAACCACCGTTCCAAATCCCTTCATGGTAAAAACCCGATCCACAGCCAGACGAAAATCTCCACTGCTCGATCGGGCTTCCACCGCATCACAGAGACTCTGCAAATGGTTCAGTAAAGAGTCTAAACCGTCACCAGTCACTGCCGAAACCGAAATTACTGGTGCTGAGGCAAGAAACGTTCCCTGCAAGAAATCTTGAATGTCTTCTTTGACCAGCTCCAGCCAATCCGCATCTTCCACCAGATCAGTCTTGGTAAGTATCACAATTCCCTGTTTGACCTTGAGAAGTTCGCAGATTTCGAGGTGCTCTCGTGTCTGAGGCATCACTCCTTCATCAGCGGCCACGACCAGCGCTACCAGATCGACCCCTGTTGCCCCTGCCACCATGTGTCGCACGAACTTCTCGTGTCCCGGCACATCAACGATCCCCAACTCCTGTCCATTGGGAAGCTCGAGGTGAGCAAAACCAAGCTCGATGGTTATACCTCGCTCCTTTTCCTCCTTGAGACGGTCGGGGTCAATGCCGGTAAGAGCCTTGATCAAGGTGGTCTTCCCGTGATCTATATGCCCAGCCGTACCCAGGATGATCTGTTTCATGAATGAAGTCCCCCCGAGGATCTGTGTTGTGAAATGATCCCATATGGTAAACGGTAAACAGTGAACCTGAAAACCACCGAGCGATAACCGTTTACCGTGCACTGTTCACCACGGACTATGCGCTATGCTTTCTCAACCTCTTTTATCATATACGTAAAAAGTCCTGTAGCCAGAAGTGTCTGCGCTTTTGTACTAAGATCCACTTGACAAACAGCAATCCGCCGCCCATGGTGCGCCACCCTGCCACGAGCTATTACATCCTCCCCTCTAGCCGGTCGGAGAAAATTCAGCTTGAACTCAATGGTGGGAATAACTACTTTCACTGGATCAGGTAGGACGGAATAGAGAGAAACACCACCAGCCACATCAGCCAGCACCCCCAGAATACCCCCTTGCAACACCCCCATGGAATTTTGCAGCTCCTGCCGATGAGGCAAGACGAGATTGGAACGCCCAGGGGCCACCTCCATGAGCTTGATACCCACAAATTCGACGACAGGATTATTGGCAAGCCTCTTTTTGATCCCATCCTTCTGCAGCTTAGTTAGCCCCCTCTGTTTCTGGTTAAGACTGTTCTTCTTATCTGAGCTTGGCACTCTATCCCCCACTTAGTTTATCGTCTATTGAGTTGCAATCGTCTTGGCCTTAAGCCATCTAGGCACGAAGCACTACAACCATGTTCCATATTCTCGCTTCCGGTGACTGCTCGCAAATGCATAGAAAACCTGGAATCTGAAACTACGCTTGGCGCTATGCGACTGGCGCTAAGCATCGGGCGTATGCCCGAAAGGCGAAAAGGTGATGGTAATCACGACCTGGTTATGTTCGTCCCGGGCTATATTGATAACACCTCCATGTTTGTGAATCACCACTTTGGTCAACGGCACCTGCAAATCAGCCTCTCCGAGTTTATCGCTAACGAAGGGATAGAAGAAGTGCTCCGTGTCGTCGTCCGCCACATGAAGCGCAGGGTAACAGAGCTGAACAACTGCTGCACCATTGTATGTCGTGTTGACCCGAAGGCAGGATTGCTCGGGCATATGGCTGCAAGCGTTCTTGAGTATGGTTTCCAAAGCGTTGCGCAAATGGCTGCGGTCGGCACGAATAAAAGGAAGTTCCTCGTCCAGTTGCAGATCGAGCCTGATTCCTTGGCTGCCACACTT
>CBFDBW010000120.1:0-7742 GCA_965603145.1 uncultured Syntrophobacterales bacterium | reverse complement strand
TCGGACAAAGCAAATGAATAGTGCCTCCAACCTAAAGCGAAGCGCTCCTCCAACCCTATGCTCCATGCCCTGTGCCCTATGCCTTGGGCCTCTCCCAAAAAACCCCCAACCGTACATGCGTACAGCTGGGGGTCATGACGAACAAAGTGACCCTCTATGTTACTCTCACCTTGTAGACCTGGTTGGAGTCGGGGTCGATGACGTGCACGGCGCAAGCAATACACGGATCGAAGCTGTGCACTGTCCGCAAGATTTCCAGTGGCCGCTTTGGATCGGCAACGGGAGTACCGATAAGCGCCTCCTCTACCGGCCCCATCGTTCCTTTGGCATCACGCGGCCCAAGGTTCCAGGTGGAGGGTACCACGTACTGGTAGTTCTTGATCTTGCCTTTCTCGATCTGGATCCAGTGACCCAAACTACCCCTGGGCACGTCGTTGAGGCCGTATCCCATACCATCGCGCATCTTCCAGGGTGTATAGGTCTTATCATTTCCGTTTTTCAGGTTGGCCACCAACTCATTGATCCACCCAGGCATGGCCTGACCGATAACTACGGTCTCCAGGCCACGGGCAGCCGTCCTACCAAGAGTGGAGAACAGGGCGCCCACCGGGATGTTCAAATCCGCCAGAGTCTTGTTCACTACCTGCTGAGTTGCCTTGTCTCCGTTGGCGTACGCCACCAAGACCCGAGCCAGGGGGCCCACCTCGCACGCCGCGCCTTGATATCTGGGGGCCTTGAGCCAGGAGTATCTGCCGTTGGTTTTATAGTCACCATGCTCCGGCGCGGTTTCACCCTCAAAGGGGTGTCTGTCCTTTTTCCCTTTATACCAGGAGCGGGCCACATGCTCTGTGACCTGTTGCTGCCGCGCCATCTGCACCCCTTTCAGGTTGCGGTTCATGATGACGCCTCTAGGCATCAGGAGGCTTTCAGGCTCTTTGTCGCTCAGCGGGAACTCACCCCAGGCATGGAAGTTGGTGGTTCCGCCTATGGCGCCCCAATCCTTGTAGAAGCTGGCCACAGCAAGAAGATCAGGAATATAGACCTTTTCGATGAAATCCTGAGTCTCCTGCCACACATAGAGGAATTCGGCTATCCGATCCGGGGTCAGATCCTTTACACAGGTCACGCCGCCCACCGCCAGAGTCTGAAGATGTGGATTCTTGGCGCCGAAGATGGCGTGCATTCTCACGCTCTTGGCCTGGAGGCGGAGTGCCTCGATATAGTGCGCGGCCGCCATCAGGTTCGCTTCAGGCGGTAGTTTGTAAGCAGGATGTCCCCAATAGCCGTTGGTAAAGGGACCCAACTGGCCGCTGTCCACGAAGGTTTGGAGCCTCTGAGCCACCTGCTTGTAATAAGCGGTGCCACCCCATGGAGCATTGCTAACATTGTCCGCGAGAGCGGCCGTCTTTTTGGGGTCTGCCTTCAGAGCGTTTACCACATCCACCCAGTCAAGAGCATGCAGGTGGTAGAAGTGGACGATGTGGTCATGCTGGAACTGGGCGCCCATCAGCAGGTTCCGGAGGATGCGAGCATTGTCGGGGATTTTTACACCAACAGCGCTTTCAACTGCCCTCACCGAGGACAGATAGTGGGTGTAAGTTCAGACCCCGCAGGAACGCTGGGTAAACAGTGGTGCATCCCGGGGATCCCGCCCTTGCAAAATGACTTCAATACCCCGGAACATCTGACCGGAACTCCAGGCGTTGACGACTTTGCCGCCCGCCACCTCCACTTCAATGCGCAGGTGGCCCTCTATCCTTGTGATCGGATCGATCGTGATTCTCTTAGCCATGATGTATTGTCTCCTCTCTATTGCTGGAATCTGGAAATCGATTCATGGTTAGGACTTACGAAGTCTCGAAAAACGGGCTCATTTTGTCCCAGAAATCCGGCTCACTGCACCCGATGCACGGATGGCCCGCTTCGACCGGCCAGCTGGTGCCATCGTTGAACTTGGCAGTGGGGCAGTTATTGAAGGTATCTGGACCCTTGCATCCCATCTCGTAGAGGCAGTAACCCATCTTGGCCTCTTCAGAGCCGAATTGGGTGACGAATTCACCGTTTTCGAAATGGCCTCTTCGCGGGCATTGATCATGAACCGTTTTTCCATAGGCAAAGAGGGGACGGCCAAGACTGTCCAGAGCAGGGAGTTTGCCCAAGAGGAGAAAGTTTACTACGGTTCCGACAAAATTGACGGGGTTGGGCGGACATCCAGCTATATTGACCGTCTTTATGCCAATAGCCTCGCCCACGCCCTTGTAACCACCGGGATTCGGAGCAGCTGCTTGGACTCCGCCAAAGGTAGCACAGGCACCTATAGCAATCGTAGCAGCGGCCTGCTTGCAGACGTCGTTGGCGATCTCCAGGAAGGTGCGGCCGCCGATTTTGCCGTAGGCCCCATTGTACTTGGTGGCTACAGCGCCCTCCACCACACAGATGAATTTGCCCTTGTACTTCTTGACCGCGGCGTGCAAGGCGTCTTCTGCCTGTTGGCCGGCAGCTGCCATGATAGTTTCGTGATATTCCATGGAGATGATGTCCAGGACAAGTGTATCAATCCAAGGATACATGGTCCGCAATACGCCCTCGGAACATCCGGTACATTCAGCAAAATGGAGCCAAATCACCGGCGGGCGTTGCTTGGGAGCGGCGAAGACCTCAGCCACCTTGGGCACCCATGCGGCACTCAGACCCATGGTCGCTGTCAGAGCGGTACAAAATTTCATAAAATCTCGGCGTGAGACCCCTTTTTCCGACAGCTTTCCGTAAAACTCCTTTTCTTCTTTTCTCATCGCGTCCTCCAGTTAAGCACCTTGGGTTTTTTGGTTATAGCCACTCACACGGACTGGAGCCTGTGTGGGGCAGGTCGATTCTGAAATGAACAACTCCGGAATCGATTGTTCCCTGGCTTTGGACTCAGGTGTCTGTATCCGCGCCTTAAAGCTGTGAACTCTTGTGTCAGAATGCTTTAGTATTTAGGTATAGAGAGGAGAAATCCCAAAAAACCGCACTTCCCTTTCGGTCCGCGCTCTCAACATACTCTGCGAGATCTTCAACCATTTGACGACTGGTCGCAGTCCTCTCTCTAGCGAATATCATAAACTTTGGTTTGTAATTCCCCTAGGTGGCTGGAGCAGCTATATCCTTTTCCCGGACAATTGCAACCTCCCCGGCCAACACTCTGGGGCGATATTGCTGCTTAGTTAATGAAGATGTAAAACATTTAATAAAAATAACATACTGAAAATATAGAGTTTAACCCTATAAAACTGCCTCATTATACTTGGACCATACTCTTTGTCAAGTACGTTTTCCCTTGAACATCTGCGAGCCTCCAGAGCCCATAAACTTCACCATCGAGACGCAATCACCGGGTATCGTACAACGTTACTCCTCGAGATTTTTTTTCACTATGGCCGCGGTGGCCTCTTCCAACTTCTGATCGATGCTGTGGAAAATTTGTAATAGTTGCCGGGCGCGTGGTGTGATTTTCATGCCGCGCTTGCCAGGTTGGCTCTTCGCCAGAGCTTCACCGAGACGCTCCTCCGAAGCCCTCAGCTTGCCCCACGCGGCCCTGTAGGAGATACCGCAAATACGAGCCGCTTCTCGCAGCGACCCCTGTTGGTCGATGGCCTCGAGCAACATACACCGCCCCTTGCCGAGCACCAATCCACCATCTTTTTCCAGCCACCACTTCACTTTGAGGTCCATAACAAACTCCCACATACGGAATTCAGGAATTGAGGGCTTGGGGGATGAGGGAACTGAGACATTATGGTACAAATGCTATACAATTGATAGAAGAAAAACTTGATTTTCAGAATCCCACAATCGAAGAATTCAGTAGCCTGAGGGTTTCAGGTGTCAGAATTGATAGAGCTGAAACCTGAACACTGAACACTGAACACTGAAACCTACAATTGCAGCAACGGACAACGGACCACTGACAACGGACAAATCGCAACACGATAATTTCACAATCCGAAATCCGCAATCCGAAATCCAAAATCACTAACTGGTTGACAGTCCAGGGAAAACCAACTACAATTTGTTGTCTCCAAATAATCTATTTTATTACTAATTTTCTTGTTTCACCACAGGAGATTATCTAGATGTTTGGAATTGGCATGCCAGAGCTTCTCCTTCTTCTGGCCATAGCACTCATCGTTGTCGGGCCTAAAAAACTCCCAGAGTTGGCAAAGGCCTTGGGCCGAGGTCTCGCTGAATTCAAAAAGGCCACCAACGAACTCAAGGAAAGCCTGGAAACGAATACCGAGTTTTCCGAGTTGAAGCAGAGCTTCGATGACATCCAGGAAACGGTGGTCGACGCCACTCTCCCTTCAATGACCAGCGAGGACTTAGACCCTGAAGAAGTAAGTACCGCAACCACTACTTCGGATCAAGAGAATGGAGAAGATTTGGAGCTAGCAAGCGTCAGCAGTGATGACGCGGAAGAGCAGGAAACTACCCCGCCTTCACCCCCGGCCCCGGAGAAATCCTCCCATGGCGACAAATGACAATGATAGCGGCTCCAAGATGCCTTTTACCGGCCATCTGGAAGAGCTGCGCCACCGGCTCATCGTCTGTTTTGTAGCCGTTGGAGTCGGTTTTCTCATTTGCTATTTCTTCGCCAAACAGATATTTGAGGTCTTAATGCGACCGCTCATTCAGGTGATGCCGCCTGGTGAAGGGTTGATTTTTACTGCCCTACCTGAGGCCTTCATCACCTATCTGAAGGTTGCCCTGCTCGCCGGCATCGGCCTTGCCTCGCCGGTAATCATTTACCAGTTCTGGCGTTTCCTCGCCCCCGGTCTCTACCAACGGGAACAGCGGGCCATGTTCCCTATTGTCCTGTTTTCCACGGTTTTTTTCGTTGGCGGAGCTCTATTCGGCTACTTCGTAGTGTTCCCTTTCGGCTTCAAGTTCTTCATCGGCTTTGCGAGCGACAGCATCCGGGCCTTACCCAGTATCCGGGAATATCTAAAGTTCGCCACCAAACTTCTTTTCGCCTTCGGTTTCATTTTCGAATTGCCACTCTTCTCTTATTTTCTTGCCAGGCTTGGTCTTGTCAATGCAGAGATGCTTCGAACCCAGCAGAAATATGCCATCCTCATCATCTTTATGCTTGCCGCCATATTGACGCCCCCGGACATAGTCACCCAGGTGATGATGGCCGGCCCCTTACTGATCCTTTACGAAATGAGTATCTGGATCGCCAAGATCTTTGGTAAAAAACCCCTGGACTTGGAAGACGAGGAGTCCTCCGCAGAGAGCAAAGCGCATAGCGCATAGCGTTCAAATTACGAAACTCGAAACCGGGAAGCCGCCCTACGGACAATTTCGAAAGTCGAAATTAAAAGCCCAAAACCCGAAATCCTCTGTCATCTTTCTTCTGAACTCCGTTTCCCTCGACTTTCAGTCTCGCAACGCCTTTTCTTAGAGCTTAGAGCTTTCAGCTATGAACTTTTTCTGCCCTCTGTCGTCTAACTCCATGCTCTATGCCCTTTGCGCTTTGCGAATACAGCTTGACAAAACTTTCACATATTGCTATAGACCTTGACGTGTAGGGTTCTCCAGGCACAACCTGACTGTTTAGGGCAGATTGGGCCTTTGGTTAAATGAAATAGTTGATTTTGGCAAACGAGGAGAAAGGGGGTGAAACACTACCATGGGTAAACGTCTCCTTACAGTTCTAGCGGTAGGGGCACTTATGTGCGGTGTGATTCTTTTGGGTCTGAGTGGAGCAGCCGAGCAAAAGGCGCCCGATGTAATCGACATTCAAAGCACTCTGTGGAAAAACCATACCAAGGGTCCGGTGAAGTTCGAGCACAAGAAGCATTCCGAGGAATACGGGGCAAAATGCGTTGACTGCCATCACGTCATCAAAGATGGTAAGAACACCTGGAAAGAAGGCGATAAAGTCGAAAAATGCATGGACTGTCACAATGAAGCCACGATCAAAGGCGAAAAGAAGCTTTCCAAAGACAAGCAAAAGCTCAACCTGAAACTCGCCTATCATAACAATTGCCAGGGGTGCCACAAGAAATTAAAGAAGAAAGACAAGAAGAAATACGGCAAGATCCCAACCACCTGTATCAAGTGTCACACAAAGTCGAAGAAGAAGTAGCTGCAAGGTGGAGACGTTTCTGACCACACCCAGTCAGACGCCCCCCTGAAGGCTCTAACCAGAATGAACATAAAAAAGCCGGAGTCCAGTACGGGCCTCCGGCTTTTTTTCATTCATGAAGTAGGGCGGGTCTCTGTACCCGCAAAAATATGGCTCTGAGAGTACTATGTGTTTGTTGGCCGGTACCGAGACCGGCCCTACAAAGACTTCCCTCTATTACTGCTAGACTTCTTCCACCGTTATGGCCTCAAAATCACAGGCCTCGATACAACTCTCGCAGCCCAGACATTCATCCTCATTTACAGGCTCTGACCTACCTTCAACTAGTTGGTATACATCCACAGGACAGACGTCCACACATTCGCCACAGCCGGTGCACTTGTCTTTGTCCACAGTTACCTTCCACATTCGGTCGTTTCCTCCTTGTTGGTCGGAGAGGCTTTGGTCAGAATAGCTTCCACCATTCAACTGCCGCGGGCATGAAGGCCCGCTAGATTTAGCCACAAGGGGCACGGAGGCCACAAAGTTATTTGAAAACTAAAGTATCTTCTTTGTGTGCTTTGTGATCTTTGTGGTTCAAACCTATAGCCGTTTACTCTATCTGGCCGCTAGGGAGACCAGCCCTACGCATGAACACTCGGAAGAGAAAGCCGGAACTCCCTCTCGGGAACTCCGGCTTTTTGTCTTCAATCAGAATCCGAAAAACTCTTCACTAAAATTGCTATACCTCTTCAACCGTAATAGCGTCAGCTTCGCAGACCTCCACGCAACTTTCACAACCCAAGCACTCATCGGCATTCACCGGATCGGACTTGCCATCAACCATTTCGAAAACATCCACTGGGCAAACGTCTACACATTCCTCGTCGCCATCGCACTTATCCTTATCAACTGTTACTTCCCACATCTGCCGGTCACCTCCTTATGCATTTTGAGTTAGACTAAATTTCAGCTCTGCTGGTTTGCAGAAAATATGCACACTTCCATTGTCCTAGACAGGAGCTTGAACAAAGACTAGATGCTGACTGGCTCTAATCAAGGATGGACTGGACAGCTGGAACTTCTCTTGCGAGATTCCCGCTCTTGAGATTTTCTACGAAGATGCTTGACGGTGTTGCCCGCTAAATCTCTTCTACGGTGATCGCGTTTTCTTCACAGACCTCCACACAGCTCTCACATCCCTCGCAGTCATCCATATTCACTGGCTCGGCCTTACCGTCAACCATTTCGAGGACATCCATCGGGCAGATATCCACACATTCCTCGTCGCCCGTACACTTTTCCTTATCTACAGTTACTTGCCACATCTGCTGTCACCTCCTGATGTAGTGGATTCTTCTTACCTTATGGCGGGCTTTGCAATTAGAGTAAATCACTAGTGAAATTGAGATGTTAGGAACAGTAAAAACCTCGGGCTCGTACACCGGCGCTCAATATATCGTGAAGATTTTCCTTTGTCAACCTTTTGTGAAAGAATTTGCAAAAAAACAAGCATGGTCACCTTGTAGGTGACTGTCAGTGGTCCGTTGTCCGTTGAGTAAAGGGCATGGAGCAAGGGGTTGGAGGTTGGATGAGCGCTTCGCTTTAGGTTGGAGGCACTATTCATTTGCTTTGC
>CBFDBW010000119.1:0-7756 GCA_965603145.1 uncultured Syntrophobacterales bacterium | reverse complement strand
CAAACAGCGCACCCTTGCGCCTCACGAACTAATTCAGTTGAAATGCTGCCCAGAAAGAATTCCCGCATTCTGGATAGTCCGCGGCGCCCCACAACAAGGGTCTGATAGCTACCAAGATCCACTTCTTCCAGGATTGCGTTAGCAATTTCGCCTTTCTTCACCCCAAACTTGGATTTGATCTGTTCTGGTTTCACCCCAACTTGCACCAGCAGATTTGTCGCCTCTGCAAAAAAACGACCGATCTTCTCTTCGTCTTCTAACCGCCAGTACAGGCCAGCCAGGTCAGCCCGTTCGGCCCTGTGGGTATCGATGGCTTTGATTTCCTTTTTATCCAGGTTCATGCGGGAGATTGCCGGGAGGATATGAAAAAGCACCAGCCTTACCTCCGCGTTTGGTGCAAAAACCCGACCGGCATACTCAACCGCCCGTAATGAGTTTCGACTGCCGTCTACGGCGATGAGAACGTTGTGTAGCATGAGCGTTATCCTCCAATACGGAATTTGAAATCTCAAATCCAAAATCCGAAATCAGTATTCTGAAATCCCAAATCCCAAGCACCAAATCTCAGGGGGCCGGGTGTTCCGCCGGAGGCGGATCAGGTTTCAGGTTTCAGGTGTCAGGAAAAAGAAACAGAGAATCTGAAACCTGAACACTGAACACTGAAACCTTAGCCACTGTGATTTGCTATTTGGAACTTTTAGTCACTCCAGCACTCCAATACTCCTTGGCTCCCTACCTCTCTCTCCTACAGCTTTTCCAAAAACGCTTCAATTTTGTTAAAGTACCCCCCCCCGCAACATAGTAGGTGTCATTGTGCCCGGCACCTGGAATAACTACAAATTCCTTGGGATTCGGAGCCGCTTCATAGAGTGCTCGGCCAAGTCGGATGGGTACTATCATATCATTGTCTCCATGAAAAAACAGGACGGGCACGTGCACCCCGCCAATCTCGCCCACGGCATTTAGACGGTGTTTGAGTATGCGTTCTGCAAAGGGTAGGGGATAGTGAGCTCCCGCCATGGCTCCCATGTTCGTAAAGGTTGATTCAAGGATAAGCCCATTACAATGCTGTGTAGCCCCGATATGAGTAGCGGCAATACCTCCCAGCGATCTCCCAAAAACGACCAGCTTGGCCTTGTGTTGGTCAGCCCACTTTCTGGCCACCTGGTAGGCAGCCTCCGAGTCGAGATAGAAGCCCTTTTCACTTATACGGCCGTTGCTCCGGCCATAGCCCCGGTAATCAAAAATGAAGACGCTGATGCCCCTTTGATGGAGCAAACGGATGTTGTCCAAACGGTGCGAAATGTTACCGGCATTGCCATGACAGAAAAGGAGGATATGGTTAGAGGGCGACGCGGGGATCAGCCATCCGTGTAGCCGAACAGAGTCGCTGCTAGTGAACCAAATATCCTCAAAGGGGAGATCAAAGTCAGCCGGGGTCTGTTCAATAGTAGTATCGGGGAAAAAGACCTGTTTTTCAACAAACCAGCTCCAACATCCGCTCAAAAAGCTCAAAACCGCTACCCCCAGAAGAAGGGCCCCGATTCGCAGGAGCCGCATTACAAATTTCCGCATGGCCATGCCATCCCGGCCGGAGCGCTTCGCGCTCTCTTTATTCGCGGGTGCAGAGAGGCATGGTTTTGCCACCCCCTCACCCTGACCCTCTCCCCCCACGGGTGGAGAGGGTGATTTTCTGAGCAAATAATCGACCTCTTGGTGTTCTCTGCCTGCTGTCCGCTGCCTGCTGGAGAATGAGCTCTGCGAGAGGCGAAGTCTCCGCTCATATTTCCTTAAAAACCTTGGCCAGGGATTCACCCGCCACGTGAAGTTTCCATTCGTTCAGATAGCCAAAGGGTGTCACTGTGACCGAATAGCCGCTCCTCTCTAACCTATCTCGCGCGTCTTGAATGAGTCCCTCAGCAAAGTCAGCCGGTGCCTTGCTTCCAGAAAGATGATTGAAAGAGTGTAAAACCACGTTCTTGGAGTCGAACTTCCCAGCCAGCCATTTTATATTCTTAATAAACTTGGTGAGCACCTTACCCCGTCGCTCCAGGTCCTCAGCCTCAACGTGGTAGAAGACTACTATAGCATGCTGGCTGTTGGCTTCCATGTCCTGATCGTCCACCTGTTCCAATACTTTTTGGTAGGTTTTGAACCAAAAAGACGGCGCGTAGAAGAGGAGGAGTTTCATCAGGATGTGTGCCTTCATCATGGAGATAAATTATTCTGGAATCATACAACGGCGGAGAGGTGATGGTCAACAATTGCAGGTTTAAGATTGTAGATTTCGGATTGCAGATTGAGGGAAGTCTAAACAGACAACCGTATGACTCATAGAACTCCGCAGTCTAAAATGTAAAAAATGGCCTGATCCGGTTTTTTGTAACTCCATACTTATAATAAGTCACTTCTTCTTTTCATATTTTCAATTCCCAGATGTTTACATGTTGGGAAGCGATGTTTAGTCCCTACCTAGAGAGTTTTAGCCCAGCATTTTGTGCTGGACTGAGAAATCGGGTTATGCACGCCGACTGTGCTATCGGCGGAATCAATGGCTCTGCCTTATTGTTTTGTCATCACCTCGTCTTGTCTTTGGACTTTCTTTGAAATCTGAATCACTTTACTTTCCATATTTTAGTTAAAGTATTACTTCCATTTTAGTCATTTTCTAGTTAAATTTTGTTTAGTTATATAACTATAAGTAGCTATGTGGCTGGCTACAAAGCTATTGAGATGGTCCAGTCTTTGCATGCATTTATGTAGCAATATGGCTAACAGTCTAATGGTGATTCGCTATGTCTAAAAAACGAAAAAGCTACAACACTACTCTAAGGGCTGACCTGACTAGACGACTTCGTATTATAGCTGCCCAACAGGGCATGCGTCAGAACGACCTTCTGGAAGAGGCCATCCAAGACCTTTTTGACAAATACGAAAGCGGCTCCCAAGTCACAACCCTAAGTCCAGTCCCAAAAACTCAAAAGCGCAAGCACCCCAGAGCCGAAGTCTCATGGCCTGTAAGTCTGATTACTTCCCAGGGATTATTTGCCGGAGAAATCAAAAACATCAGCAAAGGCGGTGCGCTCATTCAATGTCGGGACTTGCCCGAAGTTGACAAATCTCTTGAATTAAGCATCAATATACCCGACCACCTCTTGAGCATATCGGCCACAGTAGAGAAAGTCAGACTAAACATCGATGAGAGTAATATGGCTTTACCTACGTATGATTTGGCGGTGCGTTTTTCGGGAATCGATGTCGACCAGCGCACTCAGCTTTACGATGCGATTGAGGAGCAAGTGTACTCAGTTGCCTACTGAGTTGCCTGCCTCACTCTCTTATTAATATCGTAGATTCTTTTAGAGACTCAAGTTTCATAAAGAAACTAGATCAGTAATCAGGATTGTTGGGTTTGAGGGACTTTGTAAAATCCAGAGAACCTTTGAGAATTTTAGATATAGTTACATATCCCCATTGGTTGGCTTGCCCAAGAATCAAGTTTAAGCGCTATTATATGAAATCTGCAATTGTATAGTTCCAACACTCCAGTACTCCTAGCCTGGATATTTCACGAATTTCCGTTGCGAGACTGTGGAGAAGGGTGTGCCACCGGGCAACCGCAGGGGGTTGGATCCGAGGCGTACTTGAACAGTACGTCGCAGGGTCCGACACCCGAGGACGTCCGGAAGGACGGCCATGTCCTCGGTCGCAGCAGGCGATTCGTGAAATATCCGGGCTAGAGATAGCTGAAATAGCAGGTAGGTTTAAGCGGCTCTGGGGTAAACTTCCGGCTAGGGCGTGGTCCTCTACTGTATTTTGGCGCGGTACAACCGCAGGCTGTTGGAGACTACGGTTATGCTGCTCACTGCCATGGCAAGAGCTGCCAATATGGGATGTAATTGCCTTAGAAAGTCAGGCAAGAAGTCGATAGGGTAAAGCAGACCGGCAGCTACCGGAATGAGGATGATATTATAGATGAAGGCCCAGAAGAGGTTTTGTTTTACCGTTTTCATAGTGGCGCGGCTCAATTGAAGGGCTCGAGGTATGCCCAGCAGGTTGCCACTGGCCAGAATCACATCGGCAGTCTCGATGGCCACATCCGTTCCCGTTCCGATGGCGATACCTACATCGGCCTGGGCTAGGGCAGGGGCGTCATTGATCCCGTCGCCCACCATGCCAACCTTGAATCCTGCATCCTGAAGTTCTTTGACCTTCATTGATTTTTCTTCGGGCCGGACCTCGGCCACTATTTCATCCACGTAAACCTGTGAGGCAATGGATCTGGCAGTCTGGATATTATCACCAGTGAGCATGGCCACCTTCATGCCCTGCTGATGAAGCTTTGCCACAGCCTCTCTTGCTTCAGGTTTCAGGGAATCGGCAACAGCAATCAACCCCAGCAGCTGTCTTTCCACCACCACCGCCATCAAGGTCTTCCCCTGATTCTGTAGGTCTTCGATAGACTTATTTCCTCCATCAATATCGATGCCCATTTGCACGAACCAATTAGGCTTGCCCACGTAGACTAACTTGCCGTCTATTTTGGCTTGAACGCCAAGTCCGCCTGATGCTTTAAAGTCTTCAGGCTCGAAAAGCTCCAAACCCTTCCTCTCGGCCTCCTTCAGAATTGCCCGCCCCACCGGGTGTTCGGAACCTCTTTCAACTGAGGCGGCAATAGTAAGGAGTTTTCTTTCATTCAGCACTGACGACGCAGTGTTGAAGGTGATGACATCAGCCACAACAGGTTTGCCCAGAGTGAGAGTCCCTGTCTTATCAAGGACAATCGTCTCCAGTTTGGTGGCGTTTTCAAGCGCTTCACTGTCTTTAAAGAGGATACCTTTCTCTGCGCCCCTGCCGGTCCCCACCATGATTGCTGTGGGCGTGGCAAGACCAAGGGCACAGGGGCAGGCAATGATGAGAACCGCCACCAATCGAATCATGGCGGGTACGAACTCCCCGCCCAGGCTCCACCAGAGAGTGAAAGTAAAAAAAGCGATTCCGATAACCCCAGGGACAAAGACGGCGGCAACGCGGTCGGCGAGGGCCTGGATGGGGGCCTTGCTTCCCTGAGCCTCCTGAACTAGACGGATTATCTGGGCCAAAGCTGTATCCCGGCCCACCTTGGTTGTCCGGAACTTGAGACGGCCCTCGCTGTTAATGGTAGCGCCAACCACTGCATCTCCAGGGCCCTTATCCACGGGAATAGGTTCACCGGTCAACATGGATTCGTCAACAGCCGACTGACCTTCCAGGACCACACCGTCAACTGGAATCTTTTCACCGGGACGGACAATGACCAAATCCCCCACCTGGACTTGGCTGAGAGGAATTTCCACTTCCTTGCCATCCTTCAGGATAGTTGCGGTGTTTGGGCGCAAACCCATGAGTTTTCGAATTGCGTTTCCCGTTCTCCCCTTGGCTCGGGCCTCCAGCATCTTTCCGAGCTTGATCAAGGTGATGATTACTGCTGAAGTTTCGAAATAGACGTGGCCACCGAGAGTAGGGTAGAGGAGAACCGCAAGGGAATAGAAATAAGCAACCGATGAACCCATGGCCACCAACACGTCCATGTTGGCACTGCGGTTCCTCAAACTTTTCCAGCCACCGATGTAATAATCCCAGCCCGTGTAGAACTGCACGGGCGTTGCCAGCGCCCAGAAAGCCCAATTAACCCAAAGAGCATGACTCCAGGCACCCAAGAGGCCGAAGTCCCTTCCCATGCTCCAGAGGAATAGAGGTACGGTGAAGAGAAGACCGACTGTGAATTTTCTGGTTTGAGCCGCAATTTCGGCCCGCCGCGCCCTCTGTTCAACGTCCTCATCTTCTCCGCTCTCATCTGGGAGGATAGCGCCAAAGCCCGCCTCTTGAATTGCGGCAATTATGGCATCGAGGTTGGTAAGTGTAGGCAGGTATTCGACGCTCGCCCGCTCACTGGCAAAATTCACTGATGCCTGCACCACACCCGAAACTTTTTTGTTAAGAGTCCTCTCGATGTTCATGGCGCAATTGGCGCAGGTCATTCCGGTTATGGAAAGTTCAACCCTAGCAGTGACAATCCCATAACCAGCATCATTAATCTTCTTTATAAGCTCATCCACCTGGATCTGTTCAGGATCAAATGACACTGATGCCTGCTCTGAGGCGAAATTGACACTTGTCTCCTCCACCCCCTGAAGCTTTTTCAGGTTCCTCTCGATGTTAAGAGCGCAATTGGTGCAACTCATCCCGGTTATAGGAAGTATGACATTTTCGCTGGACATGATAGCTCACTTCGTTCGCCGCATAGCGCTACGCGCTAGGCGCGACGGGACGGGAGGACGGGCGAGACGGGAGGTCGGAAACCGCTCGGTTTTTCATAGTACTTTTATAACACGTCTCGCTCCAAATCAGTGCCTAGTAAGTCAGGCTGCTTACTCCTTATGCCTTATGCCTTACTCCTCACTACCTAGTCAGCGGCGGGGTAGTTAATTTCTTTCAGGGTGTCCTTGATCTTTTCCAAAGTGGCCGGCACATCCCATTCCAAGGTAATACTCTTGCTCGCAGGATCTCCTTCCACCTTGGAAACGCCTTCCATCTCACTGAGCTCTTTTTTGATGCTCATCACACAATGACCACAAGAAATGTTTGGCACGGAAAGCTTTGCAGTCTCCATGTTTTCTCCTTTCGAATTGCGCATAGCGCTAGGCGTATAGCGGTTGTTTTTTTGTTTCGCCGCGTCGGCCCGTCGCCGTATCGCCGTGTCGTCCTAGTCGCTGCATGCTGGTTGGTGCTCACTGACACCAGTTTTCTTAAACCAATCGTTGAATATCGCCCAAGCACAGCCTACCCCTGGTCTCACGGTGACAGCTTCCACCGGACAGTTCATGGCACAAGCCCCACACTCCATGCAGCCATCTCTGTCCAAAATTTCTATAACTCCACCATTGAGCACAAATACCGCGTGGCCGCACACATGGATGCACATTCCACAGCCAGTACATTTGTCGCTGTCAAGTTCTAGAGTAACAACATCTTTTAAGTAACGAAGCTCCATCTTTATCCTCACAAAAACCTGCCCAGCAGCAGCGCAATCCCGCCTGAGACAATAGATAATATAATCACCGGAACTGCAAAGCGCATCTCCTGCTGCACCCCGGAGAGGGATGTGAAGGTGCTACAGCCAGTGAAGTTCATGGCAAAATAGGCAGTAATTGCCGGGACTATTAGGAAGAGGGCAACAAGACCTGCTCCACTCCAGTCTGACGCCAAAGTAAGGCTGAGCAACAGTGCCCAGAGCAATCCCACCTGGGCACCTTTGAGAGAAAACGCCCTGCCAGGAATCCATGGGAGGAGAGCCGGAGTAACGACTGCCCCCATCAGGAGCGCTCCCAGATAAGTCAGCCCTGGTGTAAAACCCCGCGATAGGGCTCCAGGAAAACTGAATCCATTCCGCCCCAAGCCGCTTAGCAAAAATATAAGAAACAGTGCTACAAGTGACACTTTCCAAGCAGTCACCAACTCCACTGGAGTCAAGACCAGACGATCCCAGAGTGAAAAACGTATCCGCCTGATCTCTGCAGTAGCCTTCATGCCATTGTCGAGGTATTGGGGCAAATCACCAGCCTTCACCGGTCCATACCTTACCCGGAACCCGGTTGCCTTTTTCACTTGATGTGCAGCCACTCCAGTGGCTCCAAGCTGGGGCAGGATTATCTTTCTATGGTTGACGACTCTCTCCAACTGAACCTTGTGGATACGATTTACAAGCTCAGAGGTT
>CBFDBW010000118.1:0-7851 GCA_965603145.1 uncultured Syntrophobacterales bacterium | reverse complement strand
TTGACCACCTCCAGTTGGGGAGAGGGAGGTTGAGGTTGGGAGAGAGGTTGTGAAATATGTTAGACGAAGGACTCACCTGCTCACTTCAATACTTTGGTATTGGGATGTCGTGTTATCCATTTCTTCCATTTGGTCACCTCATGAGGGACTTCCGGGAGTATCTTTTCGAAGTATTTGCCCTGGATTGCCAGGAGCCCATTTTTGTAGGGATACCATAAAGTTCCGGTCTCCCTGTCGTAGAGAACGAAGGTGGACTCGTAGGTCCAACCGGATGGAACGAGGGTCAAGGTCTGACCATCGATTTCGCGGCTGTACACAGCCGCCAGGTTTACCAGAGGTCAATAACTCACAGCCACCGGCTCGGAACCTATTGAGCTGTTTGAAATTTCATGGCCCAAAAGTCGGCTGATGGTATATGCCTTGGCAGTGGAGCCATCCGTAACACCTATAACCCGCGTGTTTTTTGATATATTGCTGGTATCATTCGTTAAAAGAGAGTCGTCAAGCGTAGTGAAGGCATTTCTGCCGAGACCAAACTGAAACCCTTCTGGATTAAAACCAAGGGACACGGCCTGGGTCACGTCCCAGCGCTCGCCGGTTCTATCCATGATGTAGATTTTGTCAGCTTCTTTTAGGACAGCGGATGAACCAATTTCATGCGTTGACAAGTACAGAGCACCTAAAAGAAGGGGAAGGATCACGAATGGTATCTTTGATAGGAATGCTTTCAGTTTCCCGCTTTTCATCGAATCTGCTCCCCGACAGCCGTGCTTCTCACTCATTCAGAAGAGATTCACCCCACAATTACCGCTTGGATTGTACCTCCAGGTCGGATGAGCGAGGCAATTGTTACACCCAGGAAGAAGTTCAGGAAGAAAAAAACAATGAGCAATATCATTGGTTAGTTTAAATTCCCATGGAATGAGGCGCACTACACCATTGACAAGTGAGAGTGGGAAAGTGTAAAGAGTACTCGAGAATCAGCACTCCTTCCGCTTACGGAATCCTGTGAAAATCAGGAGCGGTCCCGCCGCTGTGAACTCGGCCCTTTGGGGCAGTAGCTCGCGGCTATACCAAGTGTAAGGCCACTGCTCGGTTGTAAGCCGGGTGGGAAGGCCGGTCGCCGAGTCGAGTAAGCCAGAAGACGGGTGGAGGGGGTTGCAGGGCTTTGTCGATGGTAAAGAAAAGCCTTCGTCTTCGAGACGAGGGCTTTTTTCATTTTTCGAGGTGAATTTAATGGAAGCCGCGGTCCTTGAAAAACCCGGTAAGTTGGCAATTAGGGAACTGCCAGACCCCAGCTGTCCACCAGGAGGGGTGGTGGTGAAGGTCTTGGCAGCCAGTGTGTGTTCAACAGATCTGCACATGTGGGAAAAGGGCCACCCGGCACTGCGCTATCCTCGGATCCTCGGCCATGAGATTGCGGGCGTTGTGGCTGAAGTTTCAAACGAGGAGAGAAGGTACAAAGTAGGGGATAAAGTTCAAGTCTATCCTGGAATTGCCTGCGGAACCTGTGAATACTGCCGCCGGGGTAGTGAAAATCTCTGTCCCTCTATTCGAATACTGGGTTTCAGCTTGGAAGGTGGCTTTGCCCAATACCTTGCCTTGCCGAAAAGTACCGTTGAGAATGGCTGCCTAAATATCATTCCTTCTTCGCTGTCCTTGTTAGAAGCGGCCATGGCCGAACCACTGGCTTGCTGTCTGAATGGGCTTGAAAAAGTAGAGCTGAAAAAAGATGAGACCGTTGTCATCCTTGGAGCCGGTCCAATCGGCTGTTTGTTCGCCATGGTGGCGAAGCATCAAGGCTCGGGCAAAGTGATTCTGGTGGAGCAAGACCCCAGTCGGAGAACTTTGTCACAACAGGCAACGGCAGATACGGTATTGGACTCGACAGAAGTGGATGTGGTCGAAGCTGTGAAGGGACTGACGAACGGTAGGGGGGCTCAGGTAGTGGTGACCTGCTTCAGAGAAGCTGCACTGGTGTATCCACTTCTGGAACTTGCGGCCCCGGGAGGTCGGGTACTGATGTTTTCAGGGATTTCCGGAAATCGCGGAGTTGTTCCCACCGACCTGAACGTGATCCATTATCGGGAACTGGCGTTGGTAGGAGCTTATGGGTGCACATCGATCCAGTGTCAGCAGGCCCTTGACCTCATGGCCGATGGTTTAGATGTAAATTGGCTCATATCGCAGCGGGTGGATCTCAATGGGCTCGAAGGATCTTTTTCTGCTCTTTCTTCCAGAGAAGCGATGAAGATATGCGTGGAGCCTTGGGAGGGGAATCATGGATAAGTTGGTCTGGTTTGGCAGCAGGATACAAAGACTAATGGACAAAAAAGATCTTGATCGAACCACCCTGAGAGAGATGTTCGGCCAAGTTTTAAAAGGAGAGCAGCCAGAGCTTCAACAGGGTGCTTTTCTTGCGTCCCTGGCGGCTAAGGGTGAGACGCCGGAAGAGATTGCTGGAGCCTGGGAGGCAATTCGCGAACTTGATACGATCAAAGTTGAACCGAAGGTGGACGGCCCAATCTTAGACAACTGCGGTACAGGAATGGACCCACTGAAAACGTTCAACATTTCCACCACAGCTTCGATACTAGCAGCTGCAGGAGGTGTTGTACTGGCCAGGCACGGTGCTAGATCAATAACCTCCAAGTGTGGCACGGTGGATGTGGCAGAGGCGTTGGGAGTAGACGTGGAGGCCGGAGTTGAGGTTACCAAAAAGTCAGTGGAGCAATGTGGGCTGGGGTTGTTCAACGGCATGAGCCCATTGGTTCACCCAAAAGGACTTTTCCGTATACTTTCTCAGATAAGATTTGGCACAACTTTGAATATCGCTGGTTCTCTGGCCAGTCCGATTCTACCGCACCTGGGGGTGCGGGGAGTTTTCAGCCCGGAAATGGTGGATAGGGTGGCTGAAGTGATGCGCGAGATAGGCTACAAAGAAGCCTATGTCTTTCATGGTTTTAAAGATGATGGACAGCCAGCAATGGACGAAATTTCCAACTTGGGGCCAACCATTTTCTGTCGACTCAACAAGAGAGGCCATCTGGAAAAGTTCATTCTTGAACCCGAGGAATTGGGTGTGAAAAGAGCCAAAGCGGAGGAACTTGCTCCGGCTGGAAGTCCAGACGAAGAGGCAGTGGGGTTGGTGCGGCTTTTAGCGGGTCAGGAGAATGGAGCCAGACAAGACGCGGTGTGCCTCAATACTGCGCCTATGTTTCTCCTGGCTAGGCGAGTTGAAGATTTTAAGGCAGGGGTAGAGTTGGCCAGGGAACTAATCTTTTCTGGAAAAGGATTAGTGAAGCTCAAAGAGTGGGTGAGTTGTCAGAATGAGGAGTCACAAGTAGGACTAGCTAGACTCGAAAAGGTGATGAGGAAAGCCTCAGTGGTGGTAAATTAGAAGGACTACCGTTATTCTCTCCCTCAAGGGGCGGGGTTTATCCCCGCCCGGAAAAGCGAGATCACACTACTATGCGGGCGGGCGTAAAGTTCGCCGTGGTTGGCGAAACTCATGAGGTGGCGAGTGTTAACATATTCCATGAACTGGTATATATTGGTATTTCTCATGCGCTCTGCCGATGGTTATCAGAGAAGTCTACTCACGGTTTTCTCACCAATTCCTTAATAGTTATTTATACTTGTGGCATAAGATTCAAAGTCCCTTTCCAAGAGGAACTTTGAGATCATTTCTGCCACCAGGTCAGCCGTGTCCTTTCTGCCAAGCTTCTTGGCAGTGGCCACAATAGCTTCCAGCGAATCAGTGGTTATTTCCACATTGGCCCTAACCACAATGGTGTTTTTCTTATCAGCCATAGTCTCTTCCACCTCTCAAGGTTATGCTAAGCTAGATGACTTCATAATATTCATGTGTGCGAGGTAATTCAAACGTCCTTGTTTGTGAAAACATGGTTAGTGGTGCATTTGAATCTTACCACCTAAATATTACTGTATTTTGGGATCGCTAGTCATCAATTTTGGTGATGGCTGATTTTCTCTGACACAGAATCAGCTTGTAATTACCTATGTGACTCCCATATAACAATTGGTGCAATCTCGAGCTCTGATTGTTCCTGTCATAGATACTCTTACTATACCCTCCAGTGTTAAATGTTCAGAATGGCTTTGTCGAATAATTGACGATGGGAGAGAAGAAAAATGTAGGGGCGGGCAGGTGAACCCCATAAGCGCACAAATAAGGTTTTTCGTAACGAACCTAGCCCTAAGTATGTTTGATTAAGAAAGTGAGGGAGAACACAGAGGTCTTTCAAATCCCCCCTAGGAGGCTGTCCGACAACCTCCCGTAAGCCTTGATTTGTCATTCTGAGCGAAGCGAAGAATCTCATGACCTCAAGCACTTAGGCGTCAAGATTCTTCGCCCGCCTGCGGCGGACTCAGAATGACTTTGTCGGACAGCCTCCCGAGAGGGATTTCGTCGAGCGAAGCATTAGTTCGACAGCATTGAGCGCTCTCAGATGGTCACGGGACAAGAGCTTTAGGTCGCTTATTTAAGCGCTTATGAGGTCAACTCCGCCCCTACGAAAGGATCAGGCAGTTTTACGACATCTGATGGGCAAACATTTCTGGCGTTGCATCTAAATGGCTAAGGGGATTTTCATATGAAGGTAATCGGATTAATTGGAGGTATGAGCTGGGAATCCACCGCAGAGTACTACAGGATAATAAATAAGACGGTTAAGGAGCGGCTGGGAGGGCTCCATTCAGCGAGAATCTTACTCTACAGTGTTGATTTCAGTGAGATAGAAACACTGCAAAGAGAAGGTAGATGGCCGGAGGCAACAAAGTTCATGTGTGATGCTGCTCAGCGCATCGAGCGAGGTGGAGCTGACTGTGTCCTGATCTGTACGAACACCATGCACAAGATGGCCCCAGAAGTCCAGAGCACCGTCACCATTCCGCTTCTACATATTGCTGACACCACCGCCATAGAGATCAAAAAGAGGGGAATCAAGCGAATTGGCCTTTTGGGAACCAAATACACCATGGTGGAAGATTTCTACAAGGGGCGCCTGGTTGATGATTACGACCTCGATGTCTTTATTCCGCCAGAAGATGGCCGCACCATTGTAAATCGGGTAATTTATGAGGAACTCTGTCTGGGGAAGGTTGTAGAGGAGTCTAGGAACCAATTTCAACAAATCATCCATGATTTAAAAACACGTGGCGTTGAAGGCGTTATCCTGGGCTGTACAGAGATATCGCTTCTGATCAATCAGGAAGACTCCCCCCTCCCTCTCTTTGATACCACCGCCATCCATGCCCAAGCTGCAGTGGAGTTTGCCTTGGAAGGTTGCTAGGGAAGTCTTATTGGGTGATTGATGATCGGTGAGTGGTCAGGCAATCAAATAAGGAAGAAAATATGAAAGTTGCACTTATAGGTACAGGCCTCATGGGTCGTCCCATGGGCGAAAGAGTCTTGGCTGCGGGCTATCATTTGACAGTGTTTAATAGGAGCCACGAGAAGGCGGAACTATTGCGGTCTTCTGGTGCTGAGATTGCTGCTACTGCAGCTGAAGCCATTGGCTCAGCCGAGTGCGTACTATTGATGCTCGCTGACGGGGTTGCGATCCGGGAAGTGCTTTTCAATGAAAATCCAAAACCGGACTTGGGTCAGCGCACGGTGATTCAAATGGGTACCATCTCACCTACTGAGAGCATTGGTTTTCACAAGGAGGTGCTGGAGCGTGGCGGGGATTACCTTGAAGCACCGGTCCTGGGAAGCATTCCTGAGGCGGGTGCGGGCAAGCTTCTAATTATGGTGGGGGCGTCTAAGCCACAGTTTGACAAATGGTCAACCTTGCTTGAGTGTTTCGGGTCGGAACCCCTGTTGATTGGTGAGGTGGGCAAGGCTGCCGCCGTGAAACTTGCTCTCAATCAGCTAATCGCTTCGTTGACCGTGGGCTTTGCCTCCAGTCTAGGGTTAGTGCAAAGCCTAGGGATTGAGGCAGGATTATTTATGAAGATCTTGCGCCGAAGCGCTCTGTATGCTCCGATTTTCGACAAAAAACTTCAGCTTATGCTGGATCGCGACTACGGTATTGGCAATTTCCCCAGCAAGCATCTGTTTAAAGATGTGGCGTTGTTCAGTGCTGCAGCACAAGCTGTAAACCTAGAAACCATAGGTATAGAAGCTATTCACCGTCTCCTGGAGATTACCCTTGAAAAAGGATATGCTGACGGCGATTATTCGGCTTTGTTTGAAGCAGTGAGTCCAGCGGAGGGTTAGGCCCTCCGCAGCTGGCAGTCGGCAGCCCTGCGACTACGCTCCCCGAGACTGCGCGCGGGACAAGCGGGACAGGCAGGCAGTGAGCAGTAATAACTGAGACTTGTCTGGAGAGGGAGAAATCCAAATGAATGAACCGAAAGCAAAAGTGTGTCACTATAGTGAAGTGGACGCCGAGGTCTTCGGGGACGAGGCCCCCGGTGTTACCATTCGCTGGGTCATTGATGAAGAGAGAGATGGAGCACCCACCTATGCTTTGCGTGTCATCGAAGTAGCTTCCGGTGGTCACACACCCGATCACACCCATCCATTTGAGCACGAAAACTTTATCATCGAGGGAAAAGGGCGGGTGCAGATCGATGGCAAATGGTTTGAGGTGGAGCCGGGCGACGTAGTGTTTGTACCCCCTGGCGGTCAACACACCTATGTCAACGCTGGTGACAAGCCCTTCAAATTCCTCTGTGGTATTCCTGTCTCAAAGTTGAGGCCAAAGAGTTGAAAAAGATGTTGACCTGATTGAACAAACTTACCGATTTTTATCTCTCCCACAACTGGCAAGAACCGAGGTGAGCAACTGGGGGAAATCCGTGAAAATGCCATCGACCCCGGCCCTCACAAGTCTCTGCATGGTCTTGCGATCATTGACGTTCCAAATGTGAACCCGGCAGTCCTGACCGTGTAGCAAGGCAACATCTGCAGGCCGAAAGGCGCTAAGGCGAGGATGATAGGCCTGGGCCCCAAGCTGGCGTAAGAGAGTTTCTGGGTGTGGATGAGGTTTTGAAACCAGGACCCCGGTGGCAACATGGGGATGTGCTTCTCTGACCTGGGCTAGATAGTTTTGGTTGTAAGATGAAATCAGGACTGAGTCTACCATATCCAAATCCTCCACCAGAGCTAAGACCTTTTTCACGACCTGGTCCGAATCTGGATTTCCACTCAAGTCCTTGATTTCGAGATTTACGCTCCAGCCATGCTCTAGAGTAAAGGTGAGCGCTTCTCCAAGGGTTGGCGCCTGTTGCTGCACATAACTAGCCAGGTCCGATTCCGCAGCCATACCTGAGGCAATTTGACCAAAGGGATCCTGTTCCGTGAACCAAGAGCCAAAATCAAGAAGGCGAATCTCATCAAGTGTGAACTCATGGACCAGCCATGGTTTTCTACTGGGAAAAACCTCCCTGGCGTTTGAAGTACGCTTCAGAGTGCTATCGTGAATGACGATAAGTTCTCCATCCGCGGTCATCTGGATGTCCAGTTCCCACATGTCAGCGCCAACCTCTAAACCCTTACGAGCCGCAGCCAGGGTGTTTTCTGGGGCTAGGGAGCGTGCACCTCGGTGAGCAATATTCAGAGGGCGATTTTGATTTTCAGGTGAGTCCATTGTCTTTCCAACCTTCCAGGCAGACCGGATAGCATCCGGACTCCAGCAAGTCTGCCTTCTCGGAACATATGCAGGAGAAAGTTGACTAATTCTATCGGAAAGAGTTTCGTTGCGCAGCCCTAAAATCTAGCTCTTCCTCAGAATGGGTGCAACGTTAGGGTAAACCCTCATGCTACCTACCCAAACCGGTAAAAATCGCTGCGCTCGCGTGATAGCGCGCCATCTGCGAGCG
>CBFDBW010000117.1:0-7875 GCA_965603145.1 uncultured Syntrophobacterales bacterium | reverse complement strand
ACTTCCGGGCCTGAGTCCGTGTTTCAGGATCACAGGGTAAGCCTTGCGTCTTGCCGCAAAGAAGAGCAGTCGTGGAGGCAGGGTATCTGAAGCTGTCTTGGTGACCTCACGTTTGGGCCGTATCTTTGTCTCTTCCAGGGTAAAGGCAAACTCAAGACCGGAATAAGCTAATTCTTTTAGATGGCCAAGACGGATATGCTTCCATCCAGTTTCCTCATGAAGGGCCCACATGAGTTCTTTTGTTGGGAGCGAGTCATCATCGTCCAAAAATAGACCGAATTCGTCGGGTCGATGAAAGAGAATGTACTCGATGAGTTTTCCCAGTTCTTTGAGTTGATACTTTTTCACCGTTAGCCTCGCCATTATGTCTAACCAGAAACCGGCCAGTTGTCGCTAGCATACACACCTTTTATTCTTGACACAATGATGGCTATTATCTATGGTATAAGATCATTTATCCCAAGGGCAAGGAGTCGAGAGTACTTCATGGCCTTCTTTTCCAAACAGACAGCCTCCCGGAGCTACTACTATTATTACTATTATAGTGGGGAGGGGTCTGTCCACTAGCCCTGTTCAGCCAATAGAATCAAGGCCGTGGGCAGACTCAACTGCCTGCGGTTTTTTCTTTACTAGAAAGGCCGCAACGAGGAAGCGGCTTTTTTCGTTGGGGTGTTGTAGCAAGGGGTGTTCTTTCTGGAGCTCAGAGTCATATGTGCCAAGAATCGAATATTCGCTATTGACAAAAATCAACAAAAGGGAGAAAGGAGGTGACACCTCAATTACAGTTTTGGGGTGAGAGACAAGGATATAATTTGATCTAAAAGGAGGGAACGTTTATGAAGATCAAGGGAAGAGCGATATGGATAGCGCTGACACTGATAGTCTCACTTGCTTTGGTGTTTTCGTGCACGAAGGAAAAAGAGCCGTACAAGGTGGGTGCTGTTTTCTCAGTCACCGGTCGGACTTCATTCCTGGGTGAGCCTGAAAAAAAGACAGCCGTGATGATCGCCGAGGCAATAAACAAAGTTGGTGGGATCAACGGACATCCTCTAGAGCTCGTGATCTATGATGACGAGAGCGACGAGACCAAAGCCGTACTCGCAGTAAAACGGCTCATTAAAAAAGACAAGGTGCCTGTAATCATCGGTCCCAGCCTAAGTGGGAACACTTTGGCGGTGGTCAAGGTCGTGAACGATGCAAAAGTGCCGTTGGTCTCCTGTGCCGCCAGCAACAAGATTGTAACCCCGGTGGTGGATCGCAAATGGGTCTTCAAGGTACCGCAGTCAGATACCCATGCGGTTGAAAAGGTTTATGACCATCTATTGAAGAATGGGATTAAGAAGATTGCCATCATGAGCGTTTCCACCGGATTCGGTGCTAGCGGGCGGGAAGAGTTGCTGCGATTGGCTCCTCAGGTGGGTATCGAAATAGTGGCCGACGAGCGCTATGGCCCCAAAGACACCGACATCACCGCCCAACTCACCCGTATTCGCGGCACAGACGCTCAGGCCATTGTCAACTGGTCCGTGGGACCAACCCAGGTTCTGGCCGTGAAGAACTGGCGTGATCTAGGGATGACGAATATCCCATTCTATCAGAGCCATGGCTTTGGTAGTCGCAAGAACATTACATTGGCGGCTGGTGCTGCTGAAGGTGTTTTCTGTCCTCTGGGACGCGTTAATATCCCAGACTTGGTCCCGGCTGACCATCCCCAGAAAAAGGTCATTGAGATATACAATAAGGCCTACCAGGAGAAGTACAAAGAGCCCCTTTCTTCGTTTGGTGGCCATGGCTGGGATGCCCTTAACCTGGTGATCAATGCATTGAAAGCTGTAGGACCGGATTCAGCCAAAATAAGGGACTACATCGAAACCCGTACGAACTTTATCGGTCAACATGGTGTTTTCAATTTCTCCCCTACCGATCATAATGGACTCACCAAAGAGGCATTTGAAATGGTGGTAGTGAAGGACGGCAATTGGGCCTTAGCTCCGTAGATTCTGTCACTGTTGTTATAGCAATGAAAGCCTCTCCGGTGGTTGTACCCGGGGAGGCTTTCTGTTGACGGTCGCTTCGATCTCCATAATGGTGTGAGATTTTTTTGGTCATGGCAAAGATTACGCTTACAGGGCAGCTCATTCAGTACCTTTTCACAGGGGTCACCGTGGGAAGCATTTACGCCATGGTGGCCGTGGGTTTTAATATCATCTATAACGTTACAGAAATAATCAACTTCGCCCAGGGTGAATTTGTCATGTTGGGCGGACTCATCATGGTCTTTTTCACGGTTACCGCGAAACTACCACTCCCATTGGCTTTTGTTTTAACAGTTGCGGCGGTCACTGGCGTGGGGGCGCTGATGGAGCGCTTTACCATTAACCCACTTAAGAATGCCTCCGTATTGACAATGATCATCGTCACCATTGCTGTTTCCATCCTTTTTAAGGGGATTGCCATGTTCGTCTGGGGCAAGGATCCCTATATTTTTCCGCCCTTCAGCGGAAGCAAACCATTGTTCTTCTACGGAGCTGCCATTCAAACCCAGACTCTCTGGGTCCTGTTTATGACAGCAGTGATGGTTGTGTTGATGACCATTTTTTTCAAGAAGACACGATATGGTAAGGCCATGTTGGCGTGTGCCGACAATCCGGAGGCAGCCCGCTTGGTAGGCATTAAAGTTAACATCATGATCTTGATCTCTTTTGCCCTGAGCGCGGCCATAGGTGCAGTTGCTGGAGCCGTCATTACCCCCATATCTCTGATGGAGTATGACCGGGGCGCACTCCTAGCCTTAAAAGGTTTTGGTGCCGCGGTGTTGGGTGGATTGGGGAGTTTTTACGGGGCCGTGGTGGCTGGTATTTTTCTGGGAATTATTGAATCCATGTGTGCTGGCTTGGTGTCTTCCGGCTACAAGGATGCGGTGGCGCTTATTTTACTGCTTTTGGTGCTCTATGTCCGTCCAAGTGGTTTGTTCGGCAATGTGGAAGCCAGCAAGATAAAAGAGTTTTGAAATTGTTTAGCCGGTTGACCGGTTCATTACCGGCCAAACCGGCTAAATCCCTAACTTGATACTTTGAACATGCGATCATCCAATCGAAAAGCCCTTCTCGGGCTGACTCTCTCTCTTATCCTGTTTCCGGTGGTGGCCATGAATGTGACGGCAATCGGCCACTATCTGGACGTCATGATATTTGTGGGGATCTACTGTCTGATAAACATGGGCCTCAGTTTGCTCATGGGCTACGCCGGTCAGATCTCTCTTGGGCACGCGGCCTTTTTCGGTCTGGGAGCCTATACTTCGGGAATACTCTGTACAAAGTTCTCCATGTCGCCTTGGCTGGCAATGGTTGCGGGCGTTGGAATTACAGCGCTGGTGGCCTACATTGTGGGGGTGCCGTCCCTGAAATTGAAAGGACACTATTTGGCCATGGCAACCCTGGGTTTTGGGGTTATCGTCCACATCTTTTTTAATGAGGAAGTGAGCCTTACCGGTGGGCCTTCTGGATTTTCGGACATCCCAGGATTATCCATCCTGGGATTTAGCCTCAACAATGACCTCTATTACTACATACTCGTGTGGTTTCTGGTGCTGCTGACCTTAATCTTTTCTCTCAATGTGATCCACTCTCGCATTGGTCGAGCCCTGCGCTCTTTGCACGACAGTGAAGTAGCTGCTGATGCCATGGGTGTTGAAACCTCAAGGTACAAGGTCATCATTTTTGTATTGAGTGCTGTGTATGCTTCTATTGCCGGCAGTCTCTACACTCACTATGTGGGTTTCTTGAGCCCCAGTTCTTTTGATTTCTTTCTTTCGATAAAATTGGTAATGATGGTTGTGGTGGGCGGCATGCACAACATCTGGGGAGCACTGCTCGGCACGTGGCTACTGACTTTTCTGGGTAACGAATGGCTGCATGTGTTCCGTGACTTCGATACTCTTATTTATGGTGCTATTCTCCTCGCTGTTGTAATGTTTTTGCCCGGTGGACTGGTTACCCTGGTGCCGCGAATGTCCCGTGTTTGGAAACGAGGTTGAGGCACTGAGTTTTAACCCCTCCTTTGATGAAAAGTGTTAGATGAATACCGAAAGTTCCCCTGTTTTCCTCCACGTAGAGAACCTGCAAAAGTCTTTTGGGGGCGTCCAGGCCTTGAAGGACCTCAGCTTCAAGGTGCCTCAAGGGATCATCAAGGCGATCATTGGACCGAATGGGGCGGGTAAGACCACGCTGTTCAATGTGATCACCGGTATTTTACCCCCAAATGGGGGAGCTATTGCCCTGAATGGTATTTCCATTGAAGGCCGCAAGGCTCGAGAGATCGCTCGGCTGGGTGTATCCCGCACCTTTCAAAACGTTGAAGTGTTTGGTCGCATGACTGTTCTGGAAAATGTGATGGTGGGAAGGCATATCCAGAGTCGGGCCGGAATTATCAGTACCGGCTTTAGACTGCTAGGAATGCGTCGGGAAGAGCGGCAGATCCGGGAAAGCGCGATGCAATATCTCACATTCGTCGGGCTGGAGAACAGAGCAACGGAGTTGGCTGGTAATCTGCCACTGGGGGAACAAAAGCTGCTTGAGGTGGCGCGGGCGCTGGCCACTGACGCAAAAATACTGTTGCTGGATGAGCCTGCTGGAGGACTCAATACCAGGGAGACTGAGGGGCTGGCGGCTTTGATCCACCGAATTCTCGAACAGGGGATTACAGTTGTGCTGGTTGAACACGACATGAATTTGGTAATGGATATCTCTGATGAGATTATGGTCATAAATTTTGGTGAGAAGATTGCGGAGGGCAAACCGAAACAGATAAAGAATGATCCCCTGGTGATTGAGGCTTATTTGGGGGAAGAGGTAGATTACTCCGATCTCTAGCACGAAGCACATTGCGCTTCGCGCTGGGCACCAGGCGCAGGGCGCAAGAAAAATACTAATACTAGTCACCTTACGCCTTGTGCCCCTGGCGTCTGACTCTTGGCTCCTCGAACACAACGCAAGATATGTGGGACATGAAGACTAAACCATGCTAAGACTTAAGAGCGTCCATACCTACTACGATAATATTCACGCTTTGAAGGGCGTGTCTCTTCATGTGAACCAAGGCGAAATAGTGACCCTAATAGGCGCCAACGGCGCCGGTAAAACTACGGTTTTGAAGACAATTTCTGGAATTACTCCCGCCAGCCGGGGCTCCATTGCCTTTGAAGGTCAGGACATTACTCGGATGCCAGCCGAGCAAATCGTCCGCAGCGGTATTTCGCATGTACCCGAGGGACGAAAGGTTTTCGCTACCCTCAGCTTGCGAGACAACCTTGAGATGGGTGGCTTTATCCGTCGGAACAGGGGAGACGTATTAGCAGATATGGCGTATTTCAAAGAGAAATTTCCCATTCTTGAGGGTCGTTGGAATCAGATGGCTGGCACGCTGAGCGGTGGCGAACAGCAAGTGTTGGCAATCACTCGAGCCCTCATGGCTCGGCCCAAGCTTCTTATTCTTGACGAGCCTTCCATGGGGCTTTCGCCGTTGCTTGTGAAGGAAACCTTTAAAATCATTAAAACATTGCGCCAGGAGGGAACCACTATTTTGCTGATTGAGCAGAATGCCCGAGCCGCCCTGCACATAGCAGACCGTGGCTACGTATTGGAAACAGGGAAAATCGTTCTCCAAGGAAAATGCCAGATGCTGCTCGAACATAACGAAGTAAAGCGAGCCTATTTGGGGAAGGGTTATAGGGAGGTTTGGGAGGATTAAACTTGGAAATCAGAAATTCGGATTTCTTCAAGGTCGATATGTGGGCTTAGCGTTTATGCGAAAACCTAACAGGGGTTAAGACGCTATGAAAATTTGGGATCAAGAATACGAATGTATGTCAAGGGATGAGCTCGGGCAGTTGCAGCTTGAAAGGCTGCAGGCAACGCTCAATCGGGTTTACAAAAACGTCTCTTTCTACCGGAAGAAATTCGATACAATCGGTTTTGAGCCAGAGGATCTAGTTGAGCTGAATGATCTGCAAAAACTGCCTTTCACTTGCAGTCGGGACCTCAGCGACGGCTACCCTTATGATCTCTTTGCTGTGCCCTTGCGTGAGGTGGTACGGGTCCATTCTTCCTCAGGCACCACCAAGCCTGTTGTAGTTGGCTATACACGACAAGACCTCAAACACTGGAGCGAGCTTGTGGCCCGGATTCTTACCGCCGGGGGAGTTACCGCCGACGATGTGGTACAAGTAAGCTTAAATTATGGACTTCTGACGGGAGGTTTGGGCCTTCACTATGGCGCCGAGCTTGTCGGTGCATCCGTACTTCCTACCTCGGTGGGACGGACTGAACGGCAAGTGACGATCATGCAGGACTATCGGACCACGGCGTTAGTGGCAACCCCTTCTTATGCCTTTGTTATTGCCGAGCGTATGAAAAAGATGGGTATCGATGCCAAGACGCTTACTCTCAAGTATATCATGCTTGCCGGGGAACCGTGGACCGAAGAAATGCGCCAAGAGATCGAGGATCGCCTCTATGTGAAGGCCACAGATAATTACGGCCTTAGCGAGATAATGGGACCTGGCGTAGCCGGCGAATGTCTTTACCAAGCGGGTATGCATCTAAATGAGGATCACTTCATCGTAGAGGTGGTGGATCCGGAAACCGGTAAAAGAATGGAAGCTGGAGAAGTTGGGGAATTGATCATAACCACCATTACGAAAGAAGCGTTTCCTCTGATCAGATTCCGTACCGGCGATCTCTGTTCTCTGGAATACCAGCCTTGCCAATGTGGTCGAACTCTGGTCCGGATGAGCAGGGTGCTGGGACGCACCGATCAAGTGATCATAGTCAAAGGAATCAACATCATTCCGAGTAGGGTTGGGGATATTCTTGAAGAGATCCAAGGTATCCGGCCTCCTTGTCAGTTGGTGGTGGAGCGAGCAGACTATTTGGATAGGCTTACGTTGCTGGTGGAGGTGTCTGAGGACCTCTTCTTTGATAAGATGGGAGAGCAGAGATCCCTAGTGGATAGTATACGGGAAAAGGTTGCAGGGGGAATCGGGGTCACCCCACGCATTCAACTGGTGGAATCCGGCTCCATCAATCGTGAAGAAGAGACAGCTCCTGGGGTGGTGGATCGCAGGAAGCTATGCCAATAATGGGATGTTAGTTGTCCGTTGTAACTCACTTCGTTCGCCGCAGAGCGCAGAGCGCCAAGCGCATAGCTATTTTGCATTTTTGATTTTGCCGCTATGCGCCATGCTCTATGCGCTATGCGATTCTGGACCACGGACACTCTGCAGAGTGAGAGGTTAACAATGCATGAACTATTAACAGTCCAACCGGGTAGCAAGAAACTGCTTCTTGGCAACGAAGCGATTGTTCGGGGGGCTTTGGAGGCAGGCATCTCTTTTGCCACCACCTATCATGGAACTCCTTCTTCGGAGATCGGTGATAACTTCTATAGGATCTCCCAGGAAACAGATCTTTATTTCGAATATTCAGTAAATGAGAAAGTGGCCCTGGAAACTGCTGCTGCAGCCGCAATCTCCGGGTTGCGTACCATGTGCAGTATGAAGCATGTGGGTTTGAATGTGGCGGCGGACGCCCTTATGACGCTTGCCTATGTGGGAGTGAAGGGAGGCTTGGTTGTAGTTAGCGCTGACGATCCGTCCATGCACTCCAGTCAAAATGAACAGGATAATCGCTACTACGCCAAGTTCGCAGGATTGCCCATGCTGGAGCCAGCCAACTCTCAGGAAGCCTTGGAGATGACTGTGGCTGCCTTTGAACTCTCCGAGGCCTATCAGATTCCTGTATTGTTGCGCACCACCACCAGGGTGAACCACAGTCGTACCCCTGTGGAAGTGGGTTTGCTCCAGCCACCACGTCGTAC
>CBFDBW010000116.1:0-7896 GCA_965603145.1 uncultured Syntrophobacterales bacterium | reverse complement strand
GCTTGGAGACCCTCAAGTTCAGCCAAGCGCATGATGTCTGCTGCATCTCGCTGCAGGGCTTCAGAGGAGTAGGAGATCACGCTGGTGGTTTTTATAAAGTGATCAACGCTGAGTCCCGAAGCAAAACGGGCTGTGCCCGCTGTGGGCAGAACGTGGTTTGGACCGGCAAAGTAGTCACCCACCGGTTCAGGAGAATTGTGTCCCAAAAAAACGGCACCGGCGTTCTGGATTTTGCCGAGGAGTTTAACAGGTTCTGCCACCAGAAGTTCAAGATGTTCGGGAGCTATCTGGTTTGCCAGGGACACGGCAGTATGCAGATCCGGAACAACGATAAGTCCACCAAAAGCAGCAAGGGACTCCTCAGCTATGTGGCGCCGGGGCAACTCGGCCAATTGCTCTTCTAATGAGGCGCGAGTAGAGTGGGCAAGGGCTTCATCAGTGGTAAGCAGAAGTCCACTTGCCATGGGATCGTGCTCCGCCTGGCTGAGGATATCGGCTGCAACGTGTCGGGGATCAGCGCTGGAGTCGGCAATGACAAGAATTTCACTGGGCCCGGCAATCATATCAATACCCACCCGGCCGGAGAGAATCTTTTTGGCCAAGGTTACATAGATGTTGCCTGGACCAACGATCACGTCCACCGCAGGTATGGTTTCAGTTCCCAAGGCGAGGGCTGCGATTGCCCAGGCGCTTCCCACCTTAAAAATATCTTTGATTCCCAGCAACTGGGCGGTCATAAGCAGATAAGGGTTGATGCTCCCGTCCTGTCGAGGGGGTGTAACCGCCTGCATACGAGCAACACCAGCGATGATTGCCGGAATAGCGTTCATCAGCAGTGAGGAGATGAGCGGGGTCTCCCCAGCACGTCCACCTGGAATGTAGAGGCCCGCGGCCGCTACCGGTCTTACCATCTGCCCGATAACGGAACCATCCTCATGGGGTAAGAACCAGGAATACCTCTGCTGAGCTTGATGATAACGGCTGATGTTATCCTTGGCTCGCTGCAACAGAGCGGGAAAGTCTGAGTCAACCTCCTTGGCACCCTTTTTCATTTCCTCTTCACTAACCCGAATGTTCTCTAAAGTAATCTCAGGAGAATCGAACTGACGGGTATAGCGCAAAAGGGCAGCATCACCTTCGTTCTGCACCGCCTGTATTATTTCCATCACAGCACGTTCGTGATCCTCGGAATAGGAAAGGGTGCGATTCACTATTGCTGCGATGCGAGTTTTAGCTTCCTCAGAAGGGTAGGTAAGAACTTTCATGGCAACCTCATATTCTTGTCTTGCGTGGGTAAATCACAGTTAACGTGGACTCTGGCTACGCTATACTCTGCCTATCGCGGCTAACCTTCGACAGGCTCAGGTCGGGGAAAGCCGCTCCCACAGAAACTACTCTTGGCGGGCATAGAGCATAGGGCATAGGGCATAGAGTAATATTAGTAAGTGGTAAGTGGTGGGGAGTAAACAGTTGCAAATCCGTCACCTAATCCGTTTACCATTCACCGTTTACTGTTCACCAATGACTCTGCGCTGTGCTTTACCTGTCACTCGCGACCGCAAAGGCGTTGGGAAAATCTTTCTCCTGCAACCGTTCGGCAGCCGCCTCAGCCTCGTTGAGGCGAGAGTACTGTCCCACCCGAACCCGGTAAAATCTTTGGCTACCTTGGTCAAATACCTTAACTGTTGCTTTGCGATACTTTCGGCTCAAAGAAGCACGTAATCGCAAAGCATTTTCCCGCTCTGTGAAGGCTCCGACCTGAATGGTGAAGTCCCCCAGTTCATAACTGGCAGGTTTCTCGTACACCCGGACCAACTTTCCGGCCTGACGCTTCTTACGCGCATAACCCAGAGCCTCGATTTGTACTGGTACAACTCCGTCTTCTGCCATGCCCAATTCACTGGCAGCAGTGAGGGTGAGGTCAATAATCCGACCTCGAACAAAGGGGCCGCGATCATTGATCCGGACCACTGTTTTCTTGCCGTTTTTTAAATTCTTCACCCGGACGTACGTGTTGAAAGGAAGGGTTTTATGGGCGGCGGTGCGGCCGTACATGTCATAGCGTTCACCATTGGAGGTGAGGCGGCCGTGGAATTTGCGGCCGTACCAAGAGGCCAGGCCGCGCTGGGTGAAACCGGCGGAAGACGACAGCGGGTAGTAGCGCTTGCCGTATACTGTATAGGAATTACCCCTCTGCTTGCTTGGAGGAGGGGTGCTCGAGCAGGAAACAAGTAAAAAAAAGATAAGGGTCAGAGAAAGCCTGTAAGGAGAAGACTTGACGCTAAAATAGGTTTGTGAGCGGCGCATAAGGTCGCTTGTAGGGGTAGTCTTGTCCAGGAGTTGGACTAAAACTCCTTTTCCTCCTCCAATTTGGCCAATTCCTCGAAACGGATGTCGAGGCCGAGAACACCAATGATTTCGTCGGACTCATCACAAATGGGTGCTGACACGGTAATACAAAGAACTCCAGTGTAAATGGATTTGTAGAAATCGGTAATGTAAGGTTTGCCATCTTTGATGGGATTTACAAACCAGTCACGATCAGAGAGGTCTTCACCAATTTCTGCCTTATCGTACTTGGCACGATCGGCGATATGGGTAATGTTGCGGGTAGTTTTCTTGCCTTCCCGGTCGGTGACATAAATGTATTGGATGAAGGGGTTGAGATCTAAAAGGCTCTGCAGCACTGGTTCTTGTCGTGATGAGTCCATGGATTTGATCTCTTCGGATTCCACCACCTCCTCCACAAGATGGGCGGCGAGAGCATGGGCCTCCTGTCTCAGCAGGTCAAACTCGCTGACAAAATGCTCAGGGAGATACTGGCGAGCCCAATGCTCCATTTCCTTGCGGGAGATGCTGGTAACTCGGCCCTCTTCGTATTCCTGCATTATCCTCTTGTGAATCTTAACGATACCAGGGTGGCGTTTGTTAATAGAGTTTTCCCCCTCTAATCCAAGGCGGCTGTTGACCCAATAAGCCACACCGGCGATCCCGGTCTTATCAGTGACAGTGATGCTGACTGGCCGACTGAGGATTTTCTGGGTGTCGAAAATGTTGTAGATTTCCTCATTCTTGATAAGACCATCGGCGTGAATACCGGCACTGGTGGCATTGAAATCGCTTCCCGCAAACGGGTAGTTTGGAGAAATTTTGTAGCCTAGTTCGCGAGAAAAATAGTTGGCCATGTCAGTTATGGCGGTGGTATCTATGCCGTTTTCATGACCCATAAGACCAATATATTCAATAATGAGCCCCTCTACCGGCGCGTTGCCGGTACGCTCACCAAATCCCAATAGAGTGCCGTTGGCGGCAGAACAGCCATAGAGCCAGGCGGTGGTGGCATTTATGAGCACCTTGTGGAAATCATTATGTCCATGCCACTCGAGGAGGTTTCCAGGTACTCCGGCATCATCTATCACCGCTCGAACCAGTTTGGGAACGCTCCGCGGCAAGGCTGCACCCGGATAGGTGACACCAAAACCAAGGGTGTCACAGAGACGGATTTTGATATCAATCCCGCTCTCCTCTCTCAGCTTCATCAGTTCAATGGCAAAAGGCACACAGAAACCGTAGATGTCCGCCCGGGTTATATCTTCAAAGTGGCAGCGGGGCGTAATCCCTTTTTCCAGTGCGGTTCTGACAATAGCCAAATATTTCTCCATGATTTTAGCCCGGCTACTGTTGAGCTTAAAGAAGATATGGTAGTCGGAGACCGAGGTGAGAATGCCGGTTTCTTTGAGGCCCATGTCGAGCACTAAATCCAGGTCTTGCTCCACCGCGCGAATCCAAGCGGTAATCTCGGGATAGCGGTAGCCTTTGGCAAGACAGCGCTCAACAGATTCCCGATCGCGTTTACTGTAAAGAAAGAATTCGGTCTGCCTAATTACTCCGTTGGCACCACTCAGCCGATGCAGCAAGTCGAAAATACTCTCAATTTGCTGCACGGTATAAGGTGGTCTGGCTTGTTGGCCGTCACGAAAAGTAGTGTCGGTGATCACAAATTCATCAGCCGGGTCGATGGAGATAAGCTTGTGGTCAAAATCAATCCGGCTTATCTCACCGTAAGGAAAAACCTCTCTTTGCAGATTCGGTTCAGAAACGTCCTGGAGGCGGTAGACCCAAAATTTGGTATGTTGATGTTCTAAAACCTTTTTAAGTTTGTTCCAGCGTGCCATGATCTCACCTTAATGACAAATACACGCTCTCCGGGCCGGAGGCTCAAAGGACGTGGCTTTGATTAGGGGTAAATTCAAGCGAAATTTCATGTTAATGGACAGTTCTTTACCTTGTCAATCTTTATTATAACCGACCATTTAACAGTTGGCAGCAGAATGTAAAGTCATTATGCTACGCTGTCATGCGTGGTCACTTGGCCACTAACGTGGCCGTCACTACGCTGCGCTGTCATTTCTCGCCTTTTGTCGCAACGACCTAATGACGGCCGTAAGGCCTCATGACGGGCGCAGCCCTATGACAACGAAGCGCGCAGGCGCGAAGTGTAATGACTTGTGGGTGCCTAGTTGCCTAGCCGGGCAGATCCAGCTTTAAGGAAAGCTCTAGAAGCTGCTCCAGACTTACCTTTTCAGGAGCTTGGGTCATCGGGCAAGTGGCTTTTTGAGTTTTGGGGAAGGCAATAACGTCACGAATGGAGTCGGCACCGCACAGAAGCATAACAAGTCGATCGAAACCAAGGGCAATGCCGCCGTGGGGCGGCGCCCCGTACTTGAGAGCATCGAGCATGAAGCCGAACCTGTGCTGGGCCTCGTTATCATCAATGCCCAGAGCCTTGAATACTTGCAGCTGCAAATCATAATTATGAATACGGATACTACCACCGCCGATCTCGTAGCCGTTTAAAACCAAGTCGTAACCACGGCTGCAAACCCGCTCTGGATAGTCAGCGAGAAAACCTACGTCTTCTTCGACTGGGGCGGTAAAAGGATGATGGACAGCAACGTAACGTTCTTCGGCAATGTCGTATTCCAACAGCGGAAAACGCGTGATCCAGGTGAAGTGAAATTGGTTATTATCTGTGAGATTGAGACGCCTGCCGAAGTGGCAACGCAAAATGTCCAAAGTAGGGTTAACTATTTTAGACTCACCCGCCACGAAAAGAATAAGATCGCCTGCCTCAAGGTCGGCGGTTTCAGCAAGCAGATTTTTCTCAGCGTCAGTGAGGTTTTTGGCTACCGGCCCCTGCCAGTTGTTTTCTTGCACTTTAATCCAGGCAACACCCTGGGCTCCAGTTTGTACATCGTAATGGTTGGCCAGGTTCTCCTTTCCCTGCATCTTGTCCAGATCGCTACGAGGCAAGGTAGCCTGGCCTTTGAGCGTCAGAGCCTTGACCATGCCCCCGGCCTCAATAAGCCGCACAAATACCTGGAAATTACTGTTAGCAAAGACCGGGGTCACATCCACGAGTTCCATCCCGAACCGAGTATCAGGTTTGTCTGTTCCATAGCGAGCCATGGCTTCATCGTAAGTGATTTGTGGAAAGGGCAGTTCGAGTTCCTGGTCAAGGACCTCCTTGAAGACGTGGCCGAGCAAGCCCTCGGTTACCCGGAAGATCTGCTTCTCATTGATAAAGGCCATTTCGATGTCGACCTGGGTAAATTCAGGTTGACGGTCAGCGCGCAGGTCTTCATCTCGAAAACATTTCACAACTTGGTAGTAGCGGTCGAAACCGGCCATCATTAATAACTGTTTGAACAGTTGGGGCGATTGTGGCAAGGCGTAGAACTTGCCTGGATTAACCCGGCTGGGAACGAGGTAGTCGCGAGCCCCTTCGGGTGTGCTTCTGGTCAACACCGGGGTTTCGACCTCTATAAAATCGGCTTCGTTGAGATAGTGGCGAACCGCACGAGCCGCATGATGGCGTCGAATCAGGCTCTGGAGGATATTCGGGCGGCGCAGATCCAGGAATCGGTAGCGCAATCTTAGATTCTCACCGGCGTCAACTTCTGGTTCCAAGTGAAATGGTGGAGTGAGGGAGGTGTTGAGCAAACGATACTCATCCACTATCACCTCGATCTCCCCGGTCTTCAGTTTGGCATTGGTCATACCGTCCGGTCGCAGCCGCACCTCGCCGCGCACAGCAATAACGTGTTCAGATCTAAGAGCGTGGGCCCTTTCGTGTGCTTCGGCATTACGCTGGGGATCGAACACTACTTGAGTGATGCCGCGCCGATCACGGAGATCGATAAAAATGAGACCGCCGTGATCCCGGCGACGTTGAACCCAACCCATAAGGGCAACCCTACTGCCCGTATCATCAGCACCAAGGGTGCCACAGTCGTGAGTGCGCTCCCAGTCACCTAATGAATCTAGCACCATTTAATATCCTTTTGAATCCCAGCGAATAAACCATTCACATCCCACATCCAGTAGTAAGCAGTGAGCGGTAAGCGGTAAATCGTTATCGAATATCTCAAATCCCTCAATCTGCAATCTAAAATCAAAGTACTCAGTAGCCAGCGAGGCATACGGCTCACGGCGCAAGGAAAAAAATTTTGTCTTATCCTGCCTTGTGCCTTGCGCCTTGTACCCTGCGCCTTTCATCAATCCGCAATCCCAAATCCGCAATCCGAGATCCCTCATCTCACATTTCTGACTTGAATCTCTCCAGGAGTTGCTCAACGAGTCCCTCTAGGGTGATTTCTTCCTGGGTACCAGCCCCCATGTCTCTCAGTAGCGCTACCCCCTTTGCCAGTTCATCTTCGCCAAGAATTAAGACATGGGTGACGCTCAGTTTATCTGCTCGACGCATTTGGGCCTTGAGGCTCCTAGACTCATAGTCCATTTCCACAAAAAGGTCTCGAAGCCTTAGTTCCTGGACAAGTTTAAATCCCTTTTTTTGGGCTTCTTCACCCAAACAAGCTACGAAGAGACGGTGCGGGCCCGTCTCGACTTCGGTTTGCTCATCCAGCAGGAGGATAAGCCGCTCCATACCGATGGCAAAACCGGTAGCGGGTAAGTCAGGTCCCCCGAGCGTCTTCATGAGACCATCGTAACGGCCACCCCCACCAACTGCATTCTGGGCTCCCAGGTGAGGGGTAATCGCCTCAAAGGTGGTCCGGTTGTAATAATCCAGACCACGAACCATGTGCGGATCGATGGTATACGATACACCGAGGCTATCCAGATGATCCTTAACACTTTGGAAGTTGTCTACACAGTCGTCGCAAAGATGATCCATAAGCACTGGAGCCTTAGCCACCAATTGACGGCAGGACTCGACTTTGCAGTCAAATATCCTCAAGGGATTAGTGGAGCTGCGGCGTTGGCAATCCGAACAGAGTTTTGCGCTCGCACTGTCAAGGTAGCTCGTCAGGGACTGCCTAAAAGGCTGGCGACAGTCGGGACAGCCCATGGAATTTAGGTGCAGCGTGATGTCGGGTATATGCAACTCCTCCAGAAATACCAGGAGCAGGTAGATGACCTCGGCGTCAACCATGGGGTCATCGATGGCAAATACTTCTACGTTGATCTGATGGAACTGGCGGTACCGTCCTTTCTGGGGGCGCTCATGGCGGAACATAGGCCCGATGGTGTAGAATTTACGCATAGAGGGCAGCAGGTGGAGTCGATGCTGAATAAAGGCTCGAACCACAGAAGCGGTAGCCTCGGGCCTGAGGGTAAGAAGCTGCCCGTTGCGGTCAGTAAAAGTGTACATTTCCTTTTCCACAATATCTGTGCTCTCTCCGATACTGCGGGCGAAAAGCTCGGTTTTTTCAAGAATAGGTATTCGTATTTCCCGGAAACCGAAGTTGGTGAAGACCCTTCTCGCTACAGACTCCACCAGTTGCCACTTGCCAACAGCATTGGGTAGGATGTCATTGATGCCTTTTATTGCAGTAATCGCCACGATGCCAACTCACTCCCGCTTTTAAAGCGTAA
>CBFDBW010000115.1:0-7912 GCA_965603145.1 uncultured Syntrophobacterales bacterium | reverse complement strand
CTAGTATCATACTGGCCCTGAGGTCGTAGATATCTAGCTCTACCAACTCGGTGATCATACCCACTTCAGAATAATTCTCAGGATCTACTTCAAACTCCTTCATATACCTTTCAGTCCAGAAGGCCATTAATTCCAGCTCAACGGGACACTTCCTGCCGACTGGAACTTTTGCGATCTCCACAAATGGGCATTCCTGGGCAAAAACGCAGATCTTCTCACCACCACAGTAGAGGGGGACTTTTGCCGCAGCTCCACCCCATTTGACCCCCTGTAGCCTGTAATGGACTTTTCTGGCCTCTTCTGCGGTAAGCAGGATATGTCCATACTCCTCTGGATCGAGCCCGAGAAAATCGAACATTTTAGACTCTGTGACTTTGCCGTCTTCATTGATTGCTAGGCCGCAAAGGCTGAAGTGGGTCTTTTTCGTCCTTCCAGGTCGGGAGTAGAAGGTCCTTACTTGCTTCTGTTCTATTTCAATCATCTTGTTAGGCATCTCTCTGCTCATCAGCTACTCAGGCCTCTTTTTGATTCCCAGAATTTTCACTAATCCTTCCATACTAATAGTAAAGGGAATATGAGATTCGTACTGAAACAAATACAAACATTAGGTGCGATATTGGCAGGCTGGAAAACTACATTGAGGGACTAATCACACTTTGGTGAAGATATGAAAAGCATATGGCAAGAATCCTCTGATGAGCAGGACTCCACATACATAGCAGCCATGTGAACTCCTGGAGAGTACTCATGTAGCACAAGATAAATTGCTAGGGCCTAAGTAAAAAAAGGTCCACCCTCAACAGCTGGATGTCCCCTGTTTTGCGTCCTTCCACACTATTATTACGTTAAATCGACCTCTTTTTCACAATAATCGCAAATGTATAGCTTGTTACTATTTTTTAATACAATCCGCTTGAAAAAACTGTACCAACTCTGCAACAATCTTGTTACCATTCCACCAACAATTTAAAATACGTTGCTTCGAGTAAAGAGGTGAATCTTGCCATAGACGGTGGGACTGAAGGAGACATGATATGGGTTCTCGTCTAGAAGAAAGCCTGCAAAGGGATATAGACCAAATTCGCTCCAAGGTTATCAAGATGGGCACCCTGGCAGAAGGCGCCTTGAGAGCGAGTCTCCATGCCCTTACCCAGGCAGACCGTCAGTTGGCCTACTGTGTTATCCTACGTGATCGGTATATAGACGAATTAGAAATGGAGCTAGACCGGCTTTGTCAGGACTTTCTCGTGCGGCAGCAACCCGCTGCTGGCAACCTACGCTTTGTTTACGCAGTCATCAAAATCAACAATGAATTGGAGAGAATAGGGGATTACGCCGAGAGCATTGCGCGACATTTCCTAAGAGTACGTTCCGTTGATCCACAGCCTTCCTACGATAAAATGGAAGACATTGCTCAGAAATCGATTCCAATGCTTCGTAATGCCATGCAGGCTTTTGCCGAGAGAGATACCGATTTGGCAAAGGCCACCATGGATATGGAGGACAAGGTTGACGACATTCGGTGGGATATACACCATGAATTGATCATCCTCCACGAGGATGGCAAGCTACCTTCAGAAGTACTCCCGTCACTCATGACTATCGTCACTCGCTTTGAGCGGGTGGCGGATAGAGCCTGCAATATTTGTGAAGAAGTCCTCTATATGTGTACTGGCGAGGACATTAAACACAAAGGAAAAGAAGTTTTCCGTGTTCTTTTGGTAGACGAGAGAGATGCCTGCCGGGGCCAAATGGCAAAGGGTATTGGCAATTCCCTCGGATTGGAGAGGTTCCAGTTCTACAGTGCTGGGATGGCTCCACAACCCATCGATCCCAAGACAGTCGAATTCATGGCGGAAAAAGGTATTGATATCTCTGAACAGACTTCAAAATATCTTGATCAGATCCTGGATCTCGAGAACTATGAGATCTTTGTCTCTCTCTGCAAAGAAGCAAAGGAGTGCTTCCCGCCACCACAGAGCAAAATGATCAGCATTCATTGGGAAATAGAAGATCCTTCCAGACTCGACGGCTCTGAACAAGATATTCGAACCGCTTTCGAAAAAACCTATAATATCTTGGACTCAAATATCCGAGACCTGGTTGAGGCGATTCTCGGCAATAACATCTTGTGGGAGGAGAAATCATAATGTTCAGTAAGTCACCTATCAGAAAAAATATGCTTCTGCTTTGTTGTCTCGTCCTTGCCTACAGCATCCTGCTAATAGGGTGCGGCCAAAAAAGCGAAGAGACCCCCACCTCTTCCTCCAGGAAGACTGTCATCCAGAATTCTGGCTCTGACACCATGGTCAATTTGGCCCAAACATGGGCGGAAGAATATGCCACAATCAACCCCTCGGTCTCTGTGGAAGTCTCTGGCGGAGGCTCTGGAACTGGTATCGCAGCCTTGATTAACGGCACTGTCGATATTGCCAATTGCAGCCGCCAGATGGAACCTGAAGAAATGGAAAGGGCAAAACAGAACACCGGCAAAGAACCGCAGAAATTTGTGGTGGGCTATGACGCCCTTGCTGTTTACATTCATAAAGACAACCCTCTCAATGAAATAAGCATCGAACAACTCGCGCAAATCTATGGTGAAGGGGGTAAGATCACTAAGTGGTCTCAGCTCGGCATCAAGAATCCAGCCTGCGATAGTGATGAAATTATTCGGGTAAGCCGACAATCTAACTCTGGCACCTACCACTACTTTCGCGAAACCTTGTTGGGCAAGGAAAGGGATTTCAAATTGGGCTCTAGGGATTTGCACGGCTCGAAGGATGTAGTGGAACTAGTTGGTAGGACTCCCTGCGCCATAGGTTACAGCGGCATGGGTTACGCAACCGAGCAGGTAAAAAAACTGAAAATATCCAGAGAGGCGGGTAAACCCGCTTATGAGCCCAGCCTCAAAACTGCGCTAGATGGAACTTATCCAATTTCCCGGCCGCTATACATGTACAGTCTCGGGGAGCCAACTGGAGAAATTAGGAAATATCTCCAATGGATTTACTCTGATGTGGGTCAGGAAATTGTCGAACAGAGTGGGTACGTGCCCTTGCCGCAAGAAGAGCGCGTTATGGCCCCAAAGTAAAGAATACAAGGACCCGGCTTTGGGCTGCTTCCTGAGGGGGCTTCAATGGTCTTCCCCCTCTTGAGGCGGTCTGCTAAAGTGATGGAGTCCTAGCGATTTTAGATTTAAGAATGCAGATTGCAGATATTTCTGAAGAACTGAATGCAGGAACTCTCGAGTACAATCTAAAATCTACAATCCAAAATCCAAAATCCTTTTAACTATGACCTGGCCCACAGGACTAGGTTTTCGATCTTGAATAGAGGGTTACCAATACATGATTAGCCGACATCGCCTTGAGACTTTCACCGAACCTGTCGTTGAATGGATTATTCGGCTCTGTGGAATTAGTGCCATCATTTTTGTTTTTGGCATTTTCTTTTTCGTCTTTCGGGAAGCAGCTGATTTTCTCTTTCACAAGCTTGACTTCGTAGAGTTTTTTACCAGCCCTGAATGGTATCCCACCTCCGTTAGCCACAAGAGGTATGGTGTTCTTGCATTGATCGCTGGAACCGCCAGTGTAACCGTTTTGGCGATGGCTATTGCCGTGCCCTTTGGATTAGGGGCTGCCATTTTTGTGTCAGAATTCTGCAGTCCTAAACTAAAGGAAGCATTTAAGATCACAATCGAGCTTCTGGCCGCCATACCTTCAGTGGTATGGGGATTCATTGGCCTTACCATAATGAATGAGATGATTATCGACCTGTTCAACGCGCCAATCGGACTTACGGTCCTGAACGGTGGTATTATCCTCGCTTTAATGAGCGTGCCCATTATAGTCTCAATAGGAGAAGACGCACTCAAGGCTGTTCCTGATTCTTATCGGGAAGCTGCCGAAGCGCTAGGTGCGACCCGCTGGCAGGTTGTGTACAAAGTGCTTCTGCCAGCAGCCAAGAACGGTCTATTGGCCGCCGTTCTTCTTGGTGTTGCTCGGGCAATCGGGGAGACCATGGCAGTACTCATGGCGACCGGTCATGCCGTCAAAATTCCCCACAGTTTACTCGATTCAGTTAGAACTCTCACCGCAACAATTGCCGCTGAACTTGGTGAAGCGCCAGTACATTCCGACCACTATCAAGTATTGTTTCTCATTGGAGTCTTGCTGTTTTCTATCACCTTTGTGGTAAATCTCACCGCCGATCTAATTGTCAAGGGAATCCGCCAGAAATAGAGAATGAAGACGATGACCGGACAACAAGACACGACCATTATCAATTCCAATCCTGATGCTTCTGGAAAAGACCCCGGTTCTTCCGAGGAACAGGCGAGTAGAAATGCAAATTTGTTCACGGAGACGCCCCTTGTTCGTAGAAAAAGACTAGCTGAGAACATGGCTAAGGGGTTGTTTCTCTTGATGACGCTTTTGATGGTCATTCCCCTGATTCTCATCGTTACTTATCTCTTTTACAAAGCCTTTCCGGTTCTATCACTTGATTTCTTGTTCACCAATCCAACCAAAGGTATGCGTGCTGGTGGGATATGGGCAGCTCTCTTGGGCACTATCTACTTAGTTATGATTTCTCTATTCGTCTCTGCCCCCATTGGAGTTCTGGCGGCCGTCTACTTGAATGAATATGCGAGAGAGAATTGGCTCACCCGAATTATCAACCTGGCCGTGGTGAATCTAGCCGGCGTTCCGAGCATTGTTCATGCTCTGATTTGGGTTGGCGCTTTCGTTTTGTTTGCTTGTATGGGTCGCTCCATTCTCGCTGCTTCTCTTACTTTGGCTATTATGACTCTACCCGTAATTATTGCCGCCACCAAGGAAGCACTTGGCGCGGTACCCATGGCTTTTCGAGAGGCCTGCTGGAATGTCGGCGCAACCCGATGGCAGACCATTCGCAAAATCGTGTTACCCAACTCTATCAGTGGCATTTTGACTGGCATTATCCTCCAGGTATCGCGAGCGGCTGGGGAGACCGCACCGATTATGTTCACCGGCGCTGTATTTTACAAGGCAATTTCTGAAGGCAATCCTTTTGCCTACGGTCTATTTGACCAGTGTATGGCCCTTTCCATGCATCTGTTCACCATTTCCACCCAAGTCCCTAATGTACCTGAGGCCATACCATACGCGACTGCCGTTGTTCTTCTTGGCACCGTGCTGCTGGTTAACATGCTGGCAATAGCGCTACGCGTGTATCTACGTTCGCGAAAGAAGTGGTAGACCTGATGGGTAATGGGAAGATAAAAATCGAGATCTCGAATCTTGAAGTGAGATATGACCAGAAAGAAGCACTGAAAGGAATTTCTTTCGATATCTATGAAAATGAAATCCTAGCCATCATCGGTCCTGCACAATCAGGAAAAACTACTCTATTAAAGGTAATAAATCGCACCATAGAATTCTTTCCTGATGTCCGGGTTGGAGGGACGGTAAGAATCGATGGCGAAAACGTGAGGGAGATGAAGAACGTTAATGAACTGCGGCGGAGGATTGGCATGGTTTTCCCTCTGCCAGTTGGTTTACCTTTGTCCATTTACGACAATGTTGCCTTCGCTCCGAGGGCGGCCGGCATTCACGATCGGGAGAAATTGGATGAACTGGTGGAACGTTGCCTGAAACAAGCGGCTCTCTGGGATGAAGTTAAAGATCGTTTGGACAGCTTGGGAACCAGGCTTTCTGGGGGCCAGCAACAACGGTTAACCATCGCCAGGGCCCTTTCCCATCAACCTGAAATCCTTTGTCTCGATGAGTTTTCCATTGCAGTGGATCCAATTACAACCATGAGGATTGAAGACGTGCTGAAAGAATTGCGCTCGCAGATGACCATCATCCTCGTCACCAATCTTGTGCAACAGGCCAGGCGCTTGGCAGATCGAACCGCCTTCCTATTAAACGGAGAGCTGATAGAAATTGGCTCCAACGAAGTTATTTTTTCGGGCTCGCCTGCAAACAAAATGACCTACGACTACGTGAGTGGAATCTTTGGCTGAGAAAGAAAACAACTACTGTATCGAAACCGACAAGGTGAACTTGTGGTATGGTAACTTCCAGGCGCTGGTAAATGTCAGCACTAAGATTGTGAAGGGGCTGATTACTGGGCTCATTGGCCCGTCTGGATGCGGTAAAACCACGCTGCTCCGTTGCTTCAATCGGGTGAACGAACGCTATGGTAATGTCACCACCACGGGCCTAATCAAAATACTTGGAAAAAACATATACGATCCAGATGTTTCCTTGCAGGAACTGAGAAAATCGGTTGGCATGGTTTTCCAACGTCCCAATCCGTTGCCGATTTCTGTCTACGAAAACATTTTGTTTGGTTTACGAGTCCACTCCACCCAAGCCTCGTTCAAGAAGTCTGAAGCAGATGAAATTGTGGAAACATCTTTGAGGGAGGTTTCTCTCTGGAAAGACTTGAAGGACAAATTAAAGACCAGAGCCACCAGCCTGCAACTCGAACAGCAGCAGAAATTGTGCATAGCCCGGTTGCTGCCCTTAAAGCCTGAAGTAATCCTTATGGATGAGCCCTGCTCGGCCCTGGACTCCGAATCAACTCGCGGAGTCGAGGACTTGCTGCTAAGTCTGGCCGGGCGTTATACTCTTGTTGTGGTAACCCATAACATGGCGCAAGCTCGCCGCATAAGCGATGAATGTATTTTCATGCTCCTGGGCGAGATTATCGAGCACAGCCGCACCGCAGATCTGTTTCTTACGCCGAAAGACTCTCGGAGTGCAGACTACATCGAGGGGCGGTATGGTTAAAAATTTGCCGATGAGGAGTAATCTTGATGTTCTACAAAACAAGGAGTAAATGTGCAGCATCCATTCTCATCTGCTCTGCGATCTTATTATGCAGCTCTGCAGCCGGCTGCAAAAAAGGAGAGCAAGAAGCCACCGTCTCTTCGCCTTCCAAGGTTACCATTAAAAATTCTGGTTCCGATACAATGGTTGTCCTGGCCCAGGCCTGGGCAGAGCAATATGCCAAAATAAAACCTTCGGTCTCGGTGGAAGTCTCCGGAGGAGGATCTGGTGCAGGCATAGCGGCTTTGATCAACGGCACTGCCGACATCGCCAACAGTAGTAGGCCAATGACCAAGCAAGAAATAGAGATGGCTAAAGACAATACCGGGAAAGAATCCCAAGAATATGTAGTTGGCTATGATGCTTTGGCGATCTACGTCCACGAGGATAACCCGCTCGATGGAATCAGCATTGGACAACTCGCCGAGATCTATGGAGAAGATGGCACAATCACCAAATGGTCCCAACTGGGAATCAAATATCCAGGTTGTCCAAGCGATGATATTATCCGGATAAGCCGACAGTCAAGCTCCGGCACCTATTACTATTTGCGCGAGGTATTGCTTGGGAAACAAGGGGATTTCAAGTTGGGATCTAGAGATCTCCACGGATCCAAAGATGTCGTGGAGCTAGTGGCGACGACTCCGTGCGCCATTGGCTACAGTGGAATCAGATACGCAACCTCTTTTGTCAAGAAGCTCAAAGTTGCCAAAAAGGACAACGGCCCACCCGTAGAAGCCACTGTTGAGACAGTACTCGACGGCACGTATCCGATCCACCGACCATTTTACATGTATTCTCTCGGCCGGCCGACTGGAGAGACGAGGTCCTACCTCGAATGGATCCACTCGGACAAGGCCCAGAAAATTGCTGAAATATTGGGATACGTTCCATTGCACCAACCGGAGAGGGCTATGAGAAGAGCCAGTTCGGCAAAGACCGATTAGGAGAAAAGAAGCTGTTATCTAGTGTTAACTGGTGATGGAATGTGAGGCCCCGCCTGTTAAGTGAACAGACGGGGCCTCAGTCGGTTAACACTGTTGTGTTACTTTTGGTGTTTCCTATGTGCTCCAGTTAACGCAAGCTTGTGCGTA
>CBFDBW010000114.1:0-7912 GCA_965603145.1 uncultured Syntrophobacterales bacterium | reverse complement strand
CCGCACGAAAGAATAAATGGCGAAGGGCATGGACTCCTGCACGGCAACGCTCTGGCCCAGCTGTTTTGCAGCGAGTGGTGGAGCAACATTTTGGTTCAACAATTCTTCTAAGAGTTTCATTTTCTCCCGGATTTCATTGGTACGAGAAAAGTCAATCAGGTTACTGACAAACACTTGCAGAAGGAATTCTTTCTGTCGGTCGAGCTTCACTGCTTGGGCTACAGCCTGGGCCTGGACTGCTGCACCGTCTTTTCCCACTGGATGCGAATGAGTAACCTCGGCCGAACCACAAGCTTGTTCGTAAAGCTCCGGCGAATCATGAAAGAACACACCCAAGGGAGCTATGCGCATGGCAGCCCCATTCCCGAAGGAGCCGCTACCCCCGAACAAGCTCTGAGCCGCCTGGACATAAGTGATTCCCAATGAACGTACCATAGTAAAGATAGTTGGAGGTCCGGTTGCATATCCCCGCCAAGGCTCCTGTTCAAAATTGCGCCGAAAGGTCTCTCCGAGGTCCTGCCCATCGAGATAGCCTTTATTGACAAGAGAAGTTGCCAGCCCAATTGCCATGGCAGTATCATCTGTGTAACGAAGTTCTGCCGCCCCTTCGACTGCATTAGAGAGCCTATTTCTCTCCGGGTAGTGAAAAGCAAGCTCACCAATAGCGTCCCCGAGAGCGCTTCCTATCATGGCACCGAGGTACTTGGCCTCAAGGTTGGGCTTGGTCACTGTGGTCTCCCTTTATGGATCGGCTCCTTTTACTTGATGTTTAGTGCTGGATGCTAGATACTCCGTATCGAATTTGGAATTACACGGGGTGAAGGATTCAGGGCTTTCTGAGCTTCTGAAAACTTAGTAAAAAAGTCCTGGCGAAGCAACCCCTGAAGTGTCATCAACAGTCCTCTTGAGGATACATACCCATGAGACAAGTCGATCTGGAGTACTTCAAACGCTGGTTCAAAGAATACGTCGCCCGATTCTATAAACTCCCGGATGACAGCATACATCCCATTCTCATGAAAGAGCAACATACTGAACGCACCTGCAAGGAAATCCTGCTCTTGGGCCGCAAGTCCGGCCTGAACGACGAGGATTTACTTTTAGCTGAGACAGCTGCTCTATTCCACGATATTGGCCGGTTTCCACAATGGAAGCGTTACGCTACCTTCATAGACAGCGTATCGGAGGACCATGCACTGCTGGGTCTGGATGTAGTCTCTCGGTATAAGATTTTAGCGCGGATTCCCCCGGAGGAGCGGAAGCTGATCTGTGAGGCAATTCGCCACCACAATCTGAGAGAATTGCCCATGAACCTCTCCCAGCAGCAATATCTATTTTCCGGACTCCTAAGGGATGCAGACAAGCTAGATATTTGGGGGTTGGTCATCAGCGAACTTGAAGGGCGTGGTAATTTAGTAGAAACTTTAGATGGTTATATACCGATGAGCAGCTCTTTTAGCCGCGACATAGTTACTGAGCTTATGGAGGGAAAGGTCCAGGACTTCAGCTCGGTGAGGAACCGAAACGACATGATATTGTTACGCCTTGGGTGGGTATTTGACCTGAACTTCGCAATGTCATGTCGCCTGGTGCTTGAAAGGAATTATGTTGAGAGGCTTTGCGTTCATCTACCTGTTCGGAGTGAAATACAGGAAGTTAAGGAATATTTGATTTCATATCTGAAAAACCGCGCAAAAGAGAACTCATGAACTTGCTTCCCCCAGTCGCAAACTTTTCAGTGGACTTGCTTCTCCAGCCGCTCCATTCCGACATTCGATCAAGGAATCAACCACACACACTAATTCATCAAAAGGGAAGGGCTCGGGGATAATTGCATCAAAGGGGGAATGGTCTGGTCTGTCGCCGAAATCCAGACCGGTAACTAGGGCCACCGGTACCGAGGATTCGCTCTTCTTAACAATGCGGCCCAACTCCCATCCTGATATGCTGGGAGTGGAGAGATTGGTGAGAATGAGCTGGAAGTGGCCATGACGAAATTTTTCTAGGCCTTCACGACCATCCACAGCTGTGGTCACACGATAACCCCTCCAACAGAGCATAGCTTCGAGAAGCTCGAGAGCACCTCGATTCCTTTCAACAAGCAGAATGTGAGCTCGAGGTGATTGAAAAGTGGAGTTCTGCATGGGTTCCTTCCGATCATCAGGACCAAATGGCTTGGAGACTGCCAGTCATCCCACTGGTGAACAGAGTCTCAATTTCTTTCTTGCTCCTCTACCAACTATTACTCTAATAGTGTTCCGCGGACTGACACCTCTCTTGTTGTTAATCGCTGGCACATCTGGTGGAGCCTGGAACTTGCTATGGCAGTGGCGAGGCTTGAAGCCACTGATTGCATGACTTTATTATCGTGAGCGTTAAAGGAACCGCTTCTTTTGTTCCACATGTGAATCGTACCAATCACTTCCCCACCAACCACCATAGGCACACAGAGAATGGAGCGTACTTGCGTTCCCTCGAAATATTTGACCATAGAAGATACATGAGGGTTTTGTGAGGCATCTCTAACAAGCAACGATTCTCCCCGAGACATGACGTAGCCGCATATTCCCTCGATATTCTTCACTTTGAATGGCTCAATTCTCCTGGCCTTAGTCCCAAAGCTTTTCTTAACGGCAAGGCCATTTTCCTCTCGAAGATAAATGGCACCAGCCTCTACCGTTATCATTTGATCAACCAGTACCCCTACCTCATCCAAAACCTTGTCCAAATCAAACAAGGACGAAGTAACCACGCTGCCAATCCGATTAAGTGCCTCAAGCTCACGACCCTGCTCGTCTATCTCCTGTAAAAGTATCTGATTGTGGACAACGAGTCCTAGGTATTGGACCGCTTGTTGAAGTATGACTTGCTGAGGATTGGAAAAGCCCTCCTTTGCATCGCTACCAATAAATAGCATTCCAGCATTTACACCTTGAAGGCGGAATGGAGCCAGATAGCAAGAGTTAATACCCAGTTCTCGAAACCATCGCGCTTCTAGAGGATTGAGTACACCGGTGACATCTTTTTGATGTATTTCCCGATTTTCCTCGAGAACCAATTTGAAAAGACTCTGCCTGAGAGGTAGTGTCATGCCGCTGCGGAGAGAAATAGGTTCTTCGGACGCAACTTCAAGCAGTTGCAGGTATTCCTGGCTGGTATCAGAGAGAGCGAGGAAGGAAACTTTCATAGGCATATAAGTTTGCAGTTCTCTGGCCAACAACTGGAATACCTTTCCCTGAACCAGTCCCTTGTTGCAGATTTCGTTGAAAGCCGAGAGGCAACTAAACTGGTCGGTCTGAATCGCAATTTGATTTCGGAGCTGCAGATTTTCGTAACGGTAGGAAAGGCATGCGGCCAAGGGCAGAACAAAGTCTAGATCGACTGGGGAAAAGGGAGGACTTTCTTTTTTATCTTCCAGATACATGACTCCGAGAATATCGCTGCCGGTGGTAAGCGGTACCGCGAGTGCGGCTCCTCGGTCTCGGTTCGTATCCTCTTCAACCTCTTTGGATTTTTCACGCCAGATAGAATCCGCCAGAAACAAGGGCTTCCGCTTGATTACCGCTTGTTTGACTTTGGTCTCGGAGAAGGGAATTCGGGCTTCCATCCGACTCTGGGAGCTGCCGTTACAATCGAACGCACAAACAACCGTGAAGTGATGTCGACGACTTTCATCCAGCATCAGAATCCAGCCGCGTGAAGCACCAATAACTTCACACGCTTTCTGCAACCCGAGTTTTATCAGAAGGTTGGCGCCCATGGAGGCGGAATGGGGATCGGTGATTTCTGCGAGGGACCGAAGCTGTATGGCTCGCGATTCAAGTGCCTGATTGTTTTTCTCAAGCCTGTCGATTAATTGCTGAAAGGTGACGACTATTTTGTTCAGCTCACTAGTCTGTGTCGCGCCAGACTCATGCCGCGTGTCTGATACCGATTGTTCCATGTTTTCGGAAATCCTGCGGACTCTATCCGCATGGGAACGGAGTATGAAAAAGCCCAGATAGGAAAAAACAAGAATGGAAAGAAAATAATAGGCAAGATGGGGATCAGAGAAAAAATTGTACTTGTAGGCAAAATTAATAAATCCAAGACTCGGAAGGACAAACAAAAGACCAAAGGCCATAACCAGGCTGTAGTAGACCCGCTGTTCTGCTAACCCGAGGGCACTTGCAGCATTCTTTAACAAGAGCCTACTCCTATTCCTCAACGTACTGCCCAGACTACCTGTTGAGATTTCAGATATCACCAGGCGAACCTTCCGTTGCTAGGAATGTTACAGGTCTTGATCTACGAATGGATGGACGTTGATTATCTCAGTGACTGCCAGATTGCTTATCTCTCCCAGTGCTCTCCGCTGCAGTTCGTCACCGCTGATCAGCTCCCTTACCTGAGAGTAAATTCCCGGACTGACAAACCGTTCCCGGCCAGTGCCTAGCCGAACACCGAATTCAACCCGTTGACGATCTTCAGGCAACATGTTCTCAATCACCTTTTTGCTGGCCCAAATGGAGCCCCCTTGAGCAAACTCACTTAGATTGACTGTCTCAATGAGGGTTTCACCCATAACGGTAAACTCGAACGCTAGTGATGACGGTATGGTGCCAAGCCATTCTTCACCGCAGTGAATTCCCATGTTCAGCTGCAAGGTGTTTTTCCAAACCTTCTTGTACTTCCAGCGCTTGTCGAGGGCGGTGACCATTTGCTTTAGAGCCTGAGCGCACTCAATGGCCGAGTGGAGATACTCTCTCGGCGAATCCGGCCCTGAAAGGAAAAAACACACAACTCCTTCCTGAATTGAACGACCAGGCGTGCCACCGTAGTCCTTGAAACATTGGTGGGACGTCAAAATAACCTGGTTAATCAAATCAAAGTATTCGTGTGGTGGAAGGGCAGTGCGCAAATGAAGGCCCGACTCCAGACTTCCCGCCAGAATGCACAAAGATGTCAGTGAAGGAATTCTTCGGGAAAGCAAGGCCTTCACCAGTCTTTCTCTACCCATGAGCAGGTTGAGAATCTGATCCAGTTGCATGCTGAGTGGCGTATAAAGCAGGAGGGTACCCTCACGAAAATCGCTGGAAAAAAGCGTGTGCCTTGTGGTTTTCCCCTCGAAGGCTTTTAAAACAAGCTCTTGCTGCGTGATGGGGCGGTCCTGCAGAGGCTTGGCTTCACGCCATAGCTGCCTGAGTTCGTCTATGGGGCAGGTCTCAACCTGGCGGCATATCTGCTCAACACGGTCCTCAGTCAAATCCCTTTTGGCCAGACGCAAATGTACTGCCAAGATCTCTTTCCAATTTCTAAAACGTCTCGCCAAACTCTCTTGGAGAAAAAGCCTGACGATGTTGCGGTTTGCCGCTGTTGGAATTTGGTGAACTGACTCTTTGAAAAATACCTTTTCAGCCATCTGGTTGATCCAAATGATCTCCCAGCGCTGATTAACCAAAATCGCTGGAAAAACAATCCGTTCCATGGACTGGTAGGCAAAGTCCCCCACTCCTTCACTGTCATCTTCCGCCACCTCAACCTCATCTTTGTTGAAGTGGGCTGCAATTGCGGCCATTCGCATACCTGCACCTTTGAGCTCCTGGATCTTCTTGATCCTTTCAACCGCCCAGACAGGAAAGTAACCGATTTTGGTCGGTCCTCCAGGCTCTTCGGGTTTGCGTACTGATGGGGCCGGAATAAGGCTTAGAGAGATATAGTTGTTGAGTGTTGCTCTGGATATCGCTGTTCTCGCGATGAGTTCCTTACTGGAAATGTACATATTGTTTAATTGGACTGTCAAAGGTATTTCCCTGGGTATATTGGAATGACAAATTACGGAATAATTTAGACAGTACACCCATGCTGATTAAATGTCAAGGAAAATGCAAGACAGTGTTTTAAAAATATTTAAATATTATAATATCAATAGTTTATACTGTATATACAGCATCCAAAATTTAGTAGACGGCCACCCGACCAGGTCTTACTGTCTATAATTATAAAATTGGATTAGACAACAGCTAGACTATAAACAAAATGTACTGTACTAATCTTGTATAATCAAATATTTATACTGTCCAAGCAGAACAGCAGCGCATTTAGACAGTCCATTTCGCTCCACGTCGCCATCTCTGATAGACTCTCAGAGCTGCGAGGAGCAATTTAGCTTTACTTGACAGACGAAGTAACCTGACTACAATGAGCTATCTCTCTTTTCGTGCAGTGAGAAAACGATCAACGGGGCTTATCAAATCAAAAACCTTAGAAACTCCATTAACTATTTGGTGCAGAATTCTAGATTAATCTCCGCGCTAGTAAAACTGGCGCAAAAAGAGGGAGATCAGCTCTATCTAGTTGGCGGCTTTATACGTGACACTTTGTTGGGTCGGAGCAGTAAGGACGTTGACTTTGTTAGCCAGCGAGCTTCAGGCCTGGCGAAATCTCTGGCAAGAAAGACCGGCACCAGGCTGGTGCTTATAGATCGGAAATTTGGCACTATCCGACTCATACCTGCTGCTGGATTAAATGAGCTCAGTGACTCCTATCAGGTTGACCTCTCTCCTCTGCGGGGTTCATCCATTGTTGCGGATCTCAATCAGCGCGATTTCACCGTGAATGCTCTGGCAGTGGACTTGTCAGCATGGCAGGCCGATGGCACCTTCGACCTCCTCGATCCTCTCGGTGGACTTACTAATCTCCGAGCAGGGCGGTTGCAGTTTTGTTCGCCCCATTCCCTAGAGGACGATCCCCTCCGTATCTTGAGGGCATACCGCCTGGCGGCGACCCATGATTTTACTCTCAAGGGCTATACCCAAAACCGCATACGTGAAATGCGTCATGGACTCAATCGGATTGCGATGGAACGTATCAGGGATGAACTTGTGCTCATCCTCTCCACCACCAATTCTCTCCCCATCCTGCGAGTCATGGATGACGATAATGTATTGAAACTACTGCTGCCGGAATGTGAACCCATGAGGGACTGCAGTCAAAATGACTATCACCAGCAGGATGTTTGGCAGCACAGCATTGCAGCGCTGGAGGCTTTGGAATTTTTCCTGGCCAGACCCCAGGAATTACTGGGACAGTATGCTGACGAGGCTTCACCGATTCTTGCACAAAGGATCGCAGGCGAGCGGACTCGAGAGATCATGCTGAAACTTGGGGTTTTGCTCCATGATATCGGCAAACCGAGTTGCCGCACTGTAGACGAAAATGGTGTTACCCACTTCTACGGGCACGAAGTCGCTGGGGCTAGACTGGCCGGCTCCGTTTGCGCCCGATTTTGCTTTAGTAACAAAGAAATAGACTTTGTAATTCAGCTAGTTAGGCAGCATATGCGCGTAGTCCATCTATTCAATCTCACCCGGACTTCCAGGAGAGCGCTGAGCCGTCTCTTCAAACTGGGTCCTGAACTTTTCTATCCACTCCTTTTCCTGTTCGGCTCAGACTACAGGGCAACAAAAGGTCCTCGATCACCAAAAGGTGAGACGGGGCCACTTCGTCATCGAATAGGCAGGTGGCTTGATTTCTACCATAAGCAGCTGAAGCCAAAGGAGGGCGAGCCTCCTCTAATCAGGGGGCATGAGCTTATGGACCGTCTCAATCTTTCCCCTGGCCCCACTGTGGGAAAACTGCTACACACCCTGGCTGAACTTCATTGGGAGGGCCGGATAAACAGCCGTGAAGAAGCCCTCCAGCAAGCCGCTCAGTTGTTAGAGAAGTGGGAATAAGAAGTCAGAGGAAAGAAGAAAGGGATTCTCCAGTGGGAGCGGCTTTCAGCCGTGATCTTGCGCTTTGAACGATTTCTACGCCTTCTACGTCTTTAATGTGTTCAACGGTTTTAACGATTTAACTAATCAACTGATTCTCGATTTGACGAATAGCTCCTAGCTGTTGAATTCAAGCCTGACTCATTTTCCTTGACGCC
>CBFDBW010000113.1:0-7934 GCA_965603145.1 uncultured Syntrophobacterales bacterium | reverse complement strand
ATCACGCATTATAGCCGCTGTGCCTTGCGGTTTACCAGTGCCATCCTGCAGAAGCACAATGGTAAACTCCACGGACATACGGCTGTCGTCCTTATTCAGCGATGGAACTGCCAGTAACTCACTACCGTACCTGGTAACTCCGGTTTCCATGACCTTGCGGTAACCCTCCCAGTGCCGTTCTCGCAACTTCTCTGGAACAATCAAATCCAAGGTCTGACCCAACGCCTCTTCAGCGGAGTACCCAAATATAGCTTCAGCTCCCGAATTCCACAGGCGGATGATGCCATCCGGGTCTGCAAAAACGATGGCATCCGCTGCCTTTTCAACTATCTGTAGACATAACCATTCTTGCGTGTATGCAGTCATATACGTATTCCTCTCATGAGAAGTAAAAGGCAAGTGCGGCAAGCAGAGACGAGTCCAACTATATTTTTAAATCATCAATTGATAACCATCCGGAAACGAAGAATTCTGGATGGAGCTGACAGCAGTCAGCTGGTTGTCGGATCAATCCCGTACAGCGGGACTAATGCGGGAACGATCCGACCTACGACTTACTGCCTGCTTGTCCCGCGTGAATTTGCGGGGCTGCAAGCCTGTCCTGCCTGTCCCGGGCATAGTCCCGGGGAGCCTGCCGAAGGGCTGCCAACTGCCTTCTGCTTTTATGCTGCGGCCTCTACAGCAGTATCAGGAGCATAACGGTTCAAAATGACAAACAACCCCAATGAGAGCAGCGAAAGAGTCAGAAAGACGGCAAAACCCAAGGAATAACCCTCGGCACCCGACACTCTTACAAACAGACCCATTACAGGCGGAATCACAAAGCCGCCGAAGGCTCCCAGACCCCCTACAATGCCGGCAGCACCACCAACCGTCTCGGGCGTGTACTTGGGAACCAGTTTGAAAACAGCAGCATTGGCAAAACCCATTCCGAGTGCCAGGAGCATTTCTCCTGTAACGGCCATTGCCATAGACCTGGATGCCACGATCATAAGAAACGCACCAACGGTAACCACCACGAAGGAAAGGAACACGGTCTTTTCACCACCAATCCTGTCTGAGGTAAATCCTCCAAAGACCCTGAGTATGGAAGCGGACAAAGAATACAAGGCCGTGAGGAAACCTGCCAGAACAAGACTGGTGCCAAAATACTCTCTCCAATAGGTTGGAAACCAAACAGTGAGGGCGATAAAGCCACCAAATGTGACAAAATAAAACATGGTCAAAATCCAGGTACGCCAGTTGGAGCCCGCTCTTTTGAGAGACTCCATTACATTTCCCGATGGAATCAACTCTTCCCCACAGGCAATGAACAGGGCATCCTCGTCAATCTGGATTCCCATCTCCTTGTATTGGAAATAGGGCGCATCTTTCATGTACACCAAGAAAACAATAAGCAGGCTCAAGAGCATGCCGAGCCATAGAACATAAGAAATGGCAAATCCCAAAGATACCACCAGAAAGGGAAGGGCCATAGCAAACATTCCCGGGGCCATATTTCCCAGTCCGGCATAGATGGCAAGGGCAGTGCCCTGTTTTTTCTGCGGATACCAGTAGGACACCGTGGGAATGCCCACGGAAAAAACCGCAATGCCGCAGCCACAAAGCATTCCCGCCATGAGGAACAAGGGATAATGTGAGGGCTGGGGCGGGGAAAAAACGGTGAACAACAGCGTGATGGCCGCAATACCCGCCACGGCCAGACTGAGAAGTATTAAAATGGGTTTCTTTCCACCGACTCGATCTACCATGGCGCCGAAGGGTATCCTTAACAGAGAGCCGGTAAGTGCGGGGCTTGCCGCGAGAAACCCCACGAGCAACGGGTTTAACTCCATAGATTGTTTTAGGTTGGCAACGATAGGACCGAAAGCGGAGACCCCGGCAAAGCCGGCAAAAAATGCCAAGGTAGTCCAGGTAAGAGCCGCACCGCGGCTTGATTGAGCATAGCAGACAGCTTCATCACTCATAACACCTCACCGCCTTTCCAATAAGGTTTCAGCTGGCAGACAGCAGGTTTCGGGTGTCAGGTGTCAGGAAAAAGAGACATAGAAGCTTAAACCTGACACCTTTAATCCCTTAGTTCTGCTTTAGAAGCTTGCTTCTCTCCTTCGAAATACTATCCATCTGCGGAAAAGATACGTAATCGGCACACTCCATATATGCACCAGCCGACTGAAAGGAGAAAAACCGAGTAAGCTCAGCACAGCGAGAATGTGAACCTTGAATCTCAGCGGCACCTCGAGCATCAGGCTCGCATCTGGAGTTAGCGTCAAGATTCCACGAAGCCACGGGGCAATAGTGGTAAGAATGTCGAAGTGTTCGTACAATCCACCAATCACATTGGTAAATCCCGTGGCGACAACAAAGAAAAGTAAGCCCAAGGTGACAAAATCGTTCAGGCTTGTGGTGGCGAAAATTCGGTCTTTGCTGATTCGGCGATAGATTAAAAGAGCAAGGCCCAAAAGAGCCGCAGCCCCAACAACAAACCCGCTATAGGTAGCAAACAGGGTATGAGCCTGACTATTGATACCCAGCGCATCCCAGTACCTCTGGGGAATCAGAAGTCCGGCTCCGTGCCCCAGGAGGGTAAAAATAATTCCCCAGTGGAAAATCGTTACCCCAAATCTCAGACCCTTCTTATCAAGAAGCTCGCTCGACTTCGTGTTCCAGCCGTAGGGATTCACTACGTAACGATAAATGTGGCCAACCAAAAATGTGGCGAGGACCAGGTACGGAAAAACCAGAAATGCTAGGGTGTTCAAGATATTCATTTCCTCACACTCCCATGCTTTTCATTGCGGTGAAAAGATCTGTGACTATTGCCAAAAGGCCGGCATAAACACTGCCAGCTTCTTCAAGCCTGCAGCGAACGGTTTCAACCTCCTGGCAATACTGTCCAAGAACCGGAGAGCGATCGCCATTGCGGTTTAAAAAAAGGTACTCGAGGATGAGCGGCAAATAATCAGGAAGTTCGCCAGTTGAACTTTCGTAGCCGGCTTGGTGGTACAGTCGGTGAAAGTCCACCAGAGCATTTCCTCGTTCTCTGGAATCACCCCACTTGTGGTATGTGAGGTTGAGACATGTTGCGGGGTTCAGGTCAAAAGTAGAGGTGTATTCCTCCTGTAGACGGATCAGTGAGTTATTGCCCAGGTAGTCTAAGAAATTCACACACCTCTGCCGTTGCTCCGCCTGAGGAATCTGTGCCACCGCTTCCTTCAACTCCTCAAGTGACAGAATACATTCATCATCCGGATATTGAAGTAGTATCGATAGCAATTTCAGGAGATAACGCTTTTCATCGTTCATAACGACCACTAACTCCTCCCGCCACACAACCAAAGCTTGGCTGAAAATTGTATATTTCGGTGGGTAGTGCCCACCCTACATATTTTCCTACGCCATGCGCTTTGCGCTATGCGCCATGCGGATCAAAACCCGCAGCACCTTGCTCCCGATAGAGATCAAATTCCTTCTCCTTCTTAACCGTGGGAATGACAAAGCGATCCCCATATTTAGCAATCGCAAGTAATCGATACATTCCTTCAGCCATCTCCTCAGTCATACCTGCCTTCTCCAGAACACCAATATCAGCCTCGCCCTCCAGCCGTTTCGAGCGCATGTAGCTCCGGAGCGCCATGAGCCTCCGAAGCGCAAGACGAATTGGCTCCTCATCCCCAGCAGTCAGGAGATTGGCCAGATAGGTCAAGGGAATCCTCATCAGTTCGGGGTTATCGAGATTATCATCCGAGTCCTCGAAAAACTTCACCATTGGGCTCAAAGGAGGAACGTACCAGACCATGGGTAGCGTCCGAAACTCCGGGTGGAGAGGAAAGGCCAGCCCCCATTCCGCCACTAGTTTGTATACTGGAGAAGCCTGGGCCGCCTCAACGTAGCTTTGCGGCACACCCTGAGAGATTGCTTCAACCATCACCTCCGGATCATTTGGATCAAGGAATAACTCAGTTTGGGCAGGATAAAGTTCATGCTCCTCCTTCATGGAAGCAGCGGTGGCAATCTTGTCCGCATCGTAGAGAATTACGCCGACATAGCGGATCTTACCAACGCAGGTCTCAGAACAAAGGCTGGTCATACCCGCCTCGATTCTCGGGTAACAAAAAATACATTTCTCCGACCTGCCGGTCTGCCAATTGTAATAAACTTTCTTGTAAGGACAGCCGGAAACACAGTAGCGCCAGCCACGACACCTTTCCTGGTCTACCAGGACAATGCCATCCTCCTCCCGCTTGTAGAGAGCACCTGAAGGACAAGACGCCACACAGGCTGGATTCAAGCAGTGTTCACAGAGACGTGGAAGATAAAACATGAAGACCTTTTTGAACTGGAGGTAAATCTGGTAATCCATGTTTTTGAAATTCACATCACCAGAGCCGGTGGTGTTCACCCCGGCAAGATCGTCCTCCCAGTTGGGACCCCACTTCAGCCGAATGGGCTTGCCGGTGATCAGAGATTTCGGTCGGGTCGACGGCTGATGCTTCTTCTGAGGAGTGGAAATTAACTTGTCATAGTTGTAGGTCCAGGGTTCGTAATACTCATCAATGGCTGGGAGATCAGGGTTGTGAAAGATCTTCAACAGCTTGGTCGGCGGACCGCCGGCACGAAGACGGAGCTTTCACCCCATCTCCCAACCGCCTTTATAAAGGGCCTGGTCCTCCCACTTCTTGGGATAGCCAATTCCCGGCTTGGTCTCGACATTATTAAACCAGATGTACTCAGCGCCTTCTCGGTTGGTCCAGACGTTCTTGCAGGGAATGCTGCAAGTATGGCAGCCGATACACTTGTCCAGATTCAAAACCATGGCAACCTGCGCTTTAATCTTCATACCATTCCACCTTTCCAGCCTTTCGGACCACGATCACCTCATCGCGTTGAGCACCAGTTGGTCCGTAATAGTTGAAACCATAGCTCAGTTGCGCATACCCACCGATCATCTGAGTCGGCTTCACCAAGATGCGGGTAACACTATTGTGGGTCCCGCCTCGCTTTCCAGAAAGCTTTGAGCCCGGAGTGTTGATCATTCTCTCCTGGGCGTGGTACATAAACGCCTTGCCTCGGGGGATTCGGTGACTTACCACCGCCTTGGCCATCACCACCCCATTGACATTAAAGCACTCCAGCCACTCATTGTCTTCAACCCCAATGGAAGCTGCATCCTCGTCATTAATCCAAATCGCCTCACCTCCCCGAAACAGGGTCAACATTATTAGGGTGTCGGAGTAGGTACTGTGAATTGACCATTTCGAATGTGGTGTGAGGTAGTTCAAAACAATTTCCTTGCCCGCACTGCGATCTAAATCTGTGGAGCCAAGATTTTGCATGTCCAGAGGTGGTCTGAATAACGGCAGACCCTCACCAAAAGCCAGCATCCACTCATGGTCCTGGTAGAATTGCGCCCGCCCCGTGAGGGTGCGGAAGGGAACTTTCTCCTCTATGTTAATGACGAAGGGAGAGTACATTCGGTCCTCAGATTCGATACCACTCCAGATGGGGCTGGTGATAATCTTGCGTGGTCGTCCATCCAGATCCGCGAAGCTCATCTTTTCTCCCTCTCTATCCTTACTCAGATGGGCAAGGCTGAGACCTGTCTTCTTTTCTAAGCCGGACCATGCTTTCACCGCAGTGCGTCCGTTGGTCTCTGGGGCCAGCAACAGGATTGCTTCAGCCACTTGCTTGCCCGTTTTCAACTCAGGCATGCCCTGCGTTATTCCGGAACCTGCGACCGTTCCGAGCTTTTCTTTTAGTTCCTCGTATTCTTGATCTGACTTCCAGGTAATCCCCTTCGAGCCTATGCCCACATCGGCGACCAAAGGCCCCAGGGCTGTCATCATTTTGTAAGTATTAGGGTAATCTCTTGTGACCACGGAGAGATTCGGCAGGGTCTTACCCGGTATGGGCTCCACTTCTCACTTCTTCCAATCCTTGACGGTCGGTTGGGCAATTTCACCGGGTGAATCGTGGAGTAGTGGGGTAGCCACCAAATCCTTCTGTTCACCAAGATGGTTTGCAGCGAGTTCAGAAAACTTCTCAGCAATGGCCTTGAACTGATCCCAATTGGTCCTGGTCTCCCAGGGAGGATCAATGGCAGGGTTGAAGGGGTGGATAAAGGAATGCAGATCGGTTGTACTCAGATCGTGCATCTCATACCAGGAGGCTGCCGGCAGGGCCACGTCCGAGTACATAGCGCTGGTGGACATTCGGAGTTCTAGGGTGACCAGGAGATCCAGCTTGCCTTCTGGAGCCGGGTCTCTCCACAGTATCTCCTCTGGCCGCTTCTCTCCTTCCTTGTTGAGTACCGCGTTGTCCGTTCCCAGAAGGTGTTTGAGAAAGTACTCGTGGCCTTTGCCGCTCGCGCCCAGAAGGTTTGCCCGCCAGAGAAAAAGAAGTCGAGGCCAATTTTCTGGACTGTCCGGATCCTCAAGGGCGAACTTAAGCTCACCTTTTTTGAGTTTGTCCACCACATAAGAGATGATCTCTTCATCCGAGCCAGCTCCACTTTCCAATGCTTCCCTACAGAGATCCAACGGGTTTCGATTGAACTGGGGATAGGACGGCAGCCAACCGAGTCTAGCGGCAATGACATTATAATCAGCCAGGTGTTTGTCCACCACAGTCTCAGCCAAGGGCGAACCGATGTGCTTGGCGTCGAAAGTCTCGTAACGGTACTGGTCCGTGGCAAAATAATAGAACGAGGTTCCATTTTGTTGGCGGGGGGGCCTCCGCCAATCCAGCCCAAAAGCAATGGCAGCCCAGGATGCTTGGGGGCGAAGTTTTTCCTGACCAACATAGTGGGCCCAACCTCCGCCGTTCACCCCCTGACAGCCACAAAGAGTGGTGAGGTTCAGGATGGCCCGATAGGTCATGTCATTGTGAAACCAGTGATTGGTGCCGGCACCGAGGAAAATCATGGATTTTCCCTTGGTTTTTTCGGCATTTTCGGCAAATTCGCGGGCAACCCGAATCACATCATCTTTGGGTACGCCCGTTATCGATTCCTGCCAAGCGGGCGTGTAGGGTTTCGGCTCGTCATAGTCTTCTGCAACTTCGCCTCCCTGGCCTCTGTCCACGCCGAGATTGGCGGCCATAAGATCAAAGACTGTTGTAACCAGGATTTCCTCGCCGTCCCCAGTAATCTTTTTCACCGGGACTTTGCCGATTTTTACCTCGGCACCATGAAAATCAAAAAACGGAAACCTAAGGGAAACCCAACCGTCATTTTCATTCGAAAAGCTTAAAAGAGGATCTACCGGTTCACCACTCTCTGAAACCAACTGGTGAAGATTCCAGCGTCCCTCCTCATTCCAGCGAAAACCAATACTGCCGTTGGGAACAACGAAGCTCTTGCTTTTGGCGTCGTAGTAAAGAGTTTTCCATTCCGCGTTGTTTTGGTCGACATCCAAATCTGAAGCCCGCAAAAACCGCTCCGAAACGTGTTGGTCTTCTTGGGGTTTGAGAACCACAGCAAAGGGTAGATCGGTAAAGGACTTTGCATATGAGGTGAAATACTCAGACTGTCGATCTAGATAGAACTCTTTGAAAATCACAAAGGTCATGGCCATGGCCAGGGCGGAATCGGTGCCCGCCTTGGCTGGAAGCCAGGTGTCGGCGAACTTCACATATTCAGCGTAATCGGGAGCCACCGCCGTAACCTTTGCCCCCCGGTACCGTACCTCGGTAAAAAAATGGGCATCAGGGGTTCGGGTCATGGGCAGGTTGCTACCCCAAACGATCATGTAGCTTGACTCATACCAGTCCGCGCTCTCTGGAACATCGGTTTGTTCGCCCCAGATTTGAGGAGAGGCAGGCGGTAAATCACAGTACCAGTCGTAGAAACTGATAAGGGAAGCGCCGATAAGGGAGAGGAACCGAGCGCCGGAGGCATAACAGACCATGGACATGGCAGGGATGGGGGTAAAACC
>CBFDBW010000112.1:0-7946 GCA_965603145.1 uncultured Syntrophobacterales bacterium | reverse complement strand
ATAATCCAGGAGTAACCCGTTTTGCCCGAGCGGATGTGTTGAGCTACATTGCTGAGAAGCTCAGCAACATTCAATTCGGCAAAAAGCACCCCTGTCGCTGCCGCTTCAAAGACAAGCGTCGTGCAGAGGATAGAGGTTACAGTTGCTTTCTCAGCGGTGACCTTCTCAACCTGGAGTGGCCCAAGTATTAATTGATTTGAACTGTCAAGCTTGCAACCTGTGATTATTCTCTCAAGCTCAAACGACCCCGGACTACCGGCACCGGCATGATATAAGGTCTTGCCTTTCGAGTCTATCAGGCTAATCTGAGTTAACCCCTTGATCTTGAGCTCTTCAAATACAGCCGTCATCGCCTCAGAATGACCTTGTTCGGGCTTCCCTGCTAAAAGATGTGTTACATTATCAAGCGCAATTTCAATATCACGCAAGGTCCAGCTGATCTGAATTGCAGACTGCTGAGCAAGGACAAGTTGCTGCTGATTGAAGTCTCTGGTGATCTGCATTCGCATGGCCCAATAATTCTGATATTCCAGAAAGGAAGCAATCCCGAAGACAAAGATAAATGTTATGAAGCCAATCATGACGAGATGGCGAAAATTGAGAAGATAATCTCTGATCCGGCTATATATGGAACTCATACCCCTTCCCTATCGTTTTCCTCTAAACCCAGTTTTTTCATGAAGTCCTTGGCATACCATTGGGCAATGGCATCGCTGGATAGTGCCATGTCGAGCTGTTTGGTCATCATAGTAATGCGGCCAAGCTGGTGGAGCTTCTCTGTGATGGACCGGCAATCTTGATAGGAAACCATTGAGTCCAGAAAATCTCCCTTGCCGGAATTCTCAAACCCCATCTTAGAGAGGATATCCATAATTAATCTGATCCGTCGCGCCCGTCTTTCTAATGACGCTCCGCCTTCCTTGAATTGCATCCGAACGTAATTTTTGCTCACTTCCTCCGCACACATGGCCTCGATGGTAGTGAAGTGATATCCCAGATACAGGCTGAGAAGCATATACTCTTCACCTAAGATTGCAAAACTACTCTCTGCAAAGGTTCCCCTCTCTCCTGAAGTCATGTGGGTGACCATCACCGACATAAAACCACCGGCGTTCACCGGCGGCGGCAAGGGCCATCCTTGTTTTTTGATACCGTCCCAGAAAGCTCTCATGGGAATGGATTCAAGCTCATCATCTTGGACCCATCGCTTTCCACTGTAACCAGACATATCCCGGTCAACATAAATGATGTTCACCGGCAGTGGGATGTTAGTTTTGAGCCGCAGTCCAATCTTTTCCTTATCTCCCATATCCTGGGCGGAAAGGAACATCTCTTCCATGGCCCTTTGATGAGCAAAGCGAGTAATATCGTGAAATGTCATGCAGTTTTCGGGGGTAAAGTTTTGATCCCTGGGGTCAATGAGATTCAAAGGCGAGACTCGCTCTAAAACCTGCTCAAGTACATTAAAGATGGCAATGTTATCGAAAAGTTCATACTCCGGCCGGCGTGCCGAGATAAGGTCCTGGTGTATGCCAGAATAGATAACCGCATCCGTCGCATCCACTGTTATTGCGTGACCTTCTGCAAGTCTGCTTACATCTCCAATTCCCATTAAGGTGGGAATCCTGTATTCACGCGCAATCGTGGCCAGGTGGCTGGCGACCCCACCCACTTCAGCGACCAGTCCATTTACCTTATCCATTGCCGTTACCAGCCCGGGAAACGGATTCGGCGTCACTAATACCGCGCCTTCAGGAATTCTGGAGAGGTCTCGGCTCGTGGATGCGTGAAATACGGGACCACCTCCGGCTCCTGGACATATTGTGGCGCCTCCAGAAATTATGACCTCAAGCTTCGACAAATCCAATGTGATGGTCGGGGCTTTTGTCTCCACCACCTGCAGCGGACGGGTCTGAAGCAAAAAAATCTGCCCTTTACCATCAATGGCCCACTCGATGTCCTGAGGGCAGCCGTAGTTATTTTCTATCTCCAAAGCAATATCTGTAAGGAGCGCCAGATGTTCCGCACCGATGCTCGGTAACTCCTGCTCCGCTTCCGGCACCGTTTCTTCCACCGTGCCTCCTGTGGTCTGCATTACCAGCCGCACCGGTTTTGTCGCCAGGTGCGATTCTTGTACGGTCTTTTCTGGGCGCGAGACCCGGAAGACGTCCGGCGTCAGAGTTCCATCCACCAGATACTTACCTAACCCGTAGATCGCATGAATAAGCAGACAGTCTTCTTCCGGTCGTACCGGGTCACGAGTATAGGTCACGCCGCTGGCCACAGCATCCACCATGGTTAAACAGCACTCGCCCATGGCAAGATCCAACTCCGAAAGGGTGTGGCTGAGGAAATAATAAATTGCTTTCGGGCTGAATTTGCTTGCCAATATATCGCGGTATCGATCCACCAGTTTGTCCCCGGGTACATTCAAATATGTTGCGTACTGCCCGGCAAAACTGAAAAGAGTGTCCTCGCCGATAGCGCTCGAGCGTACAGCGAATCCTTCGGAAGGGATACGCTCTGCAAGTTCATCGCAACCCTGGCGGATGGCCTCGGCCAGGTCCTCCGGCACCGGGCTCGATGCCACCATATCCTGTATTTCCTGGCTCACCCGCACAAGATCATCATAATGCTTTATGTCCAGGGAATGAATTTTTTCGCTGATCAGCCCCTGCAAATTGTTGGCATCCATGAAATGCCTGTAGGCCCAGGCGCTGATGGCAAATCCATCAGGCACTTGCAAACCGAGCCTGGATTTCATCTCCCCGAGCTGGGCAGATTTGCTGCCAACGCTCAAAGCTTTCTCTCGGCCCAGTCTTTGCAATGGAATTACAAAGTCGTCCTTTTCGATGGACTGATGTTCAGGGAAAGATTTTTTCACCTCTGACTCTATCACATCATACTGGGTTCTCAGCGGCTCGTACTGTTTTCCCCCGACGGCAATCAACTCTTTGATGATCTCTTCCACTCCTGATTGGATCTCGGCCAGACTGGTACGGACATAGTTCATGTCGAACAGGTAATCACCCTGCGATTTTTCCTCCATGTCGCTGATCAACTTGAGAACCTGATTGTTCTTGTCAAGCAGGCTGAGAAAGCTGGCGAATTTGTCCTGAATGGTCTTCAGGGCCGCTTGTGAATCATCTATTTTAGGCCGGAAGATATTGCGAAACCATTTCATCGTAGTCGCCCCATTGCTCTATCAAAAAAATCTGTAATCGAGCCGAAAAGTGAAGAGAGGGAAAAGACTTGAGGTAAAAAAAAGAGGGAGCGCGGCAGTCGGATATTGTGAGACCGCCGCACAGCAAATTTGAAGTCAAAATCCACAAAACAGCAACCCGAAGGTAAACGGAACCAAGGCGCTAGCCTTTTCCAGTGATCAGTTACGTGTTTTGGATATTACCTGCTCAACACCTGGTACCCTGCTCACAATTTCCTTGATTTTCTCTACATCTTTCGCTGACTGTATCCTTTCCCAAATGGAAACAGCACCTCCATCTGCCTTAATCCCGAATAGATATGGAACCTCTCTGACCCATGGCTGAGCTGCGTTTCGATGATATACGACCTTATCCTTTTTCTGACTCTGCTAAAATTTCAGGACCTTCCGGCTTTTCAGCAGATTCCCGCTCAAGCTCCTCAAGCACCCCTGCCTTCAGGGCCCCTATGTTGAACAGGTCAAGGAGCACGTGGGTAAAGTTTCCGTGAACTACTGAAAAGTATATCGCTATAGCAACAATTGCCAAGGCTGCAATAAGCGTCCTTCCCGTTGCAAATGCTGTCCATGCAGTAGCATTTGCGAAGAAAAGCAGATAACTTGCAAGGGTAATTATACCAAACAAGATTAATTTTCCATACAGTTTACCCTCCTTTTTGGGCTTCATTATAGAATCTTCAAGTATACCCCGGCGAGCAAGCCTTTTCCTGACTGTTATCATTGGAACAAGAACTATGGGTGTAACCGACACCATGGCAGACATCATAATCCAGAAGACAAATTGATCCAAGATAGGTATCCATGCCTCATTTAGTGACATCCATCCAAGATTGTTTAGAATTTTTGGCATCGCCACCAGCCGGCTCAGAGTAACCTGCAGCATGACCACCGCCATTGCCAGCTTAATCATGTATTGCTTGATATATGTGGTTCCAACGGCTCCGACCTGAACGCCGATGAGAGAGCCAGCAAGTATCAAGACCGTCATTCTGAAGTCTACTGCTCCCAGAAACCATGCCCACGAGAATGTTCCAGTTGAACCCATAACAAATGCTATTCCAAGCTCTGTGCCGCTTGCAACAACACTTGGCGCTCCAATCAAGTATATAATCGATGGGACCCCGACGAAGCCTCCAACTGCAATGGTGGCTGCAAGAAATCCTGTTGCGAAGCCGGTAGGCAATGTGAGCCATAAGGATTGTGTTACTCCCGCAGTCTTGAAATGGATCATTGGCGGAAGTTTGAACTTCTTCTCAAGCTTTCTTGCCAGCAGCGGCTCCGTATCGTCAATTCGGTGTTTTCTAGAATGTATAACATCTCTAATGCAAAAATACGAAACAGTGGGCAGAACAATGAGAAATGCCATGGTAACATACAGGTTTGTGCCGGCAGGCCCCAGTTTTTTCGCAACAAGACTCTGAATATAGATACCGACTTGAACACCGAAAATTGCTGCCGTGGCCATTAAGGCTGCAATCCTGAAGTCGAGATGTCCAACCTGATATCTTCTCCAGGCGCCGATCATAGCCTTGGGAAACTTATGGCACATGTTGCTTGCCACCGCAATTGCTCCCGGTGCTCCTATCGCCATCATCCCCGGGGTAAGAACGAATGCTCCGCCACTGCCAATGAAACCGCTAAGCATACCCCCAAAGAGACCAAGCATTAAGAGAAATATTAGTTCTTTCATGCCTATGGTGATGAACATATCGGGAGTTATTGCTACGTCTGGCGGCGGCATCGCCCCCCCCGCATGCGCCATGTCCACGCTGATGAATAAAAGTAGCACCAGTACCGACCCAATTGTCGAATACCATCTAAGAGATCTCATTTTGCCCTCCGATTATTTAAGATGCCATCTTGCCAACTACAACCAGGATAGTGAAACTCCCGACCAAAGGTGGGGGCATTCTGCCAAATCTCCTAAAATTGAGCTCTAGAAACCGAACGAGCACAGAAGTTTCACCATGAAACCAGTAAAGAGAAGGGATGTGAATTGTCTCACAAAAGTAAATCGAAGGTCAAGTCCAAAACTTCTCAGAATATTTTATCTACGACTAACTCTTTGAAGGAGTGAATTGGGAGTTGTAAAATCGGTGTCGGGGCAATAGGCCGTCTGATCTTGGCAGTATTTCGCAGAGAGCTGTTCAGAGGAACTTCTTGACCCTTCATGAGATTTTTGCCAGAGTTGTTCAAAAAAACACCTGGCAATCACAAGCAGGAGAGCACATGAACGAAAAGCATATCGTCAAGATCGCTCAGGAACTCAAGGTTGGGCCACAACAGGTCCTGGCTACGTCCGCCCTACTCGAGGAAGGGGCCACAATCCCCTTTGTTGCCCGCTACAGAAAGGAGGCCACCGGTTCGCTGGATGAGGTAGCTTTAAGAACCATCCGCGACCGACTCCATCAGTTGCAGGAGTTGGACAAGCGGAGAGAGGCGATATTGAAATCTCTGGACGAGCGGGAGCTTCTTACCGATGAGCTGAGAGATAATATCATGTCCGCTGAGACCCTGGCGGTCTTAGAGGATATATATCTGCCTTATCGCCCCAAACGGCGGACGCGGGCAACCGTTGCCAGAGAGAAGGGGCTGGAGCCTTTGGCCCTGAAGATCTTTGCCCAAGAACAGACCACAGATCCGCACCGGGAGGCTGAAGCCTTTCTTGATTCCGAGAAGGGAGTGGAGGTGGTTGAGGACGCCCTTGCCGGCGCACGAGATATTGTTGCGGAGTGGGTAAATGAAGACCAAGAGGCCAGAGCGAGAATGCGGGCACTCTATACGCAAAAGGCACTCTTTCACGCTAAGGTAGTTGCGGGCAAGGAGACTGAAGGAAGAAAGTACAGGGACTATTTTGATTGGCAAGAGGTTGCGGCGCAGGCTCCGTCTCACAGAATTCTGGCCATGCGTCGAGGAGAAAAAGAGAGTTTTTTGACTGTTCGTGTACATCCTCCAGAGGATGAAGCTTTGGCTCTTTTGGAGACTCTGTTTGTTCGGGGAGATTGCGCTGCCGCCCAGCAGGTCAAAGCGGCTGGGCGTGACAGTTACAAACGGCTCCTCTCCCCGTCAATGGAAACGGAGATCCGTTTAGCCACCAAAGAGCGTGCAGATGCGGAGGCGATCAATGTGTTTGCCGATAACCTTCGACAACTTCTGCTCGCTCCACCCCTCGGCCAGAAAAACGTTCTGGCCATAGATCCTGGCTACCGCACAGGTTGCAAAGTGGTTTGCCAGGATCGCCAGGGGCAACTCCTGCATACCAAAACTGTCTATCCCTTCACATCTGAAAAGAGTAAATGGGAGGCATTGGCTACGCTCGGAGAATTGTGTGAACGTTACCAGGTGGAGGCCATAGCCGTGGGGAACGGTACAGGTGGACGTGAAATGGAGGCTCTGGTCAAGAGCCTGGATCTTCCTGACAACATTCCGGTAGTAATGGTCAACGAGAGCGGCGCCTCCGTTTATTCCGCTTCAGCAGCGGCCAGGGCAGAGTTTCCAGACCTCGATGTGACGGTTCGTGGTGCGGTTTCCATTGGCAGAAGGCTCATGGATCCACTCGCCGAACTCGTGAAAATTGACCCCAAATCAATTGGGGTGGGACAATACCAGCACGACGTGGACCAGCAGGCCTTGAAAAAAAGCCTGGATGACATAGTGATCAGCTGTGTCAATGGTGTCGGGGTTGAAGTCAATACGGCAAGTGAGCAGTTACTCACGTACGTTTCCGGGCTCGGACCACAGCTGGCAAAAAACATCTTCGACTACCGCAATGAGCACGGCCCGTTTCTGTGCAGGGAGGACCTAAAAAACGTACACCGGCTGGGTCCCAAGGCCTTCCAGCAGGCAGCGGGATTCTTGCGCATCAGAAATGGCAAGAATCCTCTCGATGCCAGTGCTGTTCACCCTGAATCCTACTCCATCGTCAAGGCCATGGCCGGCGATCTAGGCTGCTCAGTGGAGGAACTGGTGCACAATGAAGAGTTAAGGCAGAAGATTGACCTGTCAACCTATGTGACGAAAAAGGTAGGAATGCCCACTCTCACTGACATTGTCGCCGAGCTTGCCAAACCTGGCCGCGATCCGCGTCAGGAGTTCGAGGTCTTTGCCTTTGCCGAGGAAGTGAAGACCATAGATGATTTGCGAGTCGGCATGAAGTTACCGGGGATCATTACCAACGTCACGGCCTTTGGAGCTTTCGTGGACATAGGCGTCAAACAGGATGGCTTGGTTCATGTGAGCGAACTGGCGGACCGTTTCGTCAAAAACCCCCGCGAGGTGGTCAAGGTTCAGCAACGAGTAACGGTCACGATCCTGGATGTCGATCTTGAAAGGAACAGAATCTCTCTTTCCATGAGAGAGAATCCTAGGCGGTCTCCCAAGAGGAAAGAGAAGAGGGCAAAGCGAGGAAGCAACGGCAAGGAGAAGAGGAAACGAGAGACCAAAAGGCCCAGCCCTTTCAATGCCCCATTTGCCCGCGCTCTCAAGAAAAAATCTGAAGAATAGTGGTCAGATCTTTACTCTTGACAACTGACGCAATCGATCGCTCAGTTGATTGTATTCGAGGGGAAATTCGTGCCGCAGGCGCAGAATTTACCCTAAAAAACACAAGCCTGCTGCACTCCACTAAGGTACGTACAGCCATAAAGAATCATTTCCCTGCCTCACTATTCCAGCCCGGATATTTCATGAATTGCTGTCGCGAGACCACGAAGATGGGCGTGCCACC
>CBFDBW010000111.1:0-7962 GCA_965603145.1 uncultured Syntrophobacterales bacterium | reverse complement strand
AACTCGGTCTGGACAAATCCTACCTGATTCAGTATTGGATCTACCTCAAGAATATCCTACAGGAAGACTTTGGCAATTCGGTTCGTACGGGTGCGCCCGTGGTGGACGAGATTGGCGTCCGGCTCATTGCAACCATCGAGCTCTCCATGGCGGCCATGTTGATTGCCACCTTCTTTGGCATCGCGGCCTGGGTCATTTCAGCAGTCAAGCAATACTCCATTCTTGACTACACTTCCATGTTTTTAGCCCTGGTTGGCGTGTCAATGCCTATTTTTTGGCTGGGCTTGATGCTGATCTACCTTCTGGCCGTGAAGTTCCCGATCCTTCCCATGATGGGCCGTCTTAGCATGGGCCTTGAGACGTCCCCGGTTACCGGCCTTGTCGTCATCGATACCCTAATCGCCGGTCATTTTGGCGCCTTCTGGGATGGGTTGCGTCATCTGGTTTTACCCTCCTTTACCCTGGCGACCATCCCTATGGCCATTGTCGCTCGAATCACCCGTTCGAGCATGTTGGAAGTTTTGAATCGTGACTATGTCAGGACCGCCAGGGCCAAAGGCCTTGGCGAGACGGTGGTTATCCTCCGCCACGCACTCCGCAATGCCTTTTTGCCGGTGGCTACGGTTCTGGGCCTGAATCTGGGCCTGCTCCTGGGCGGAGCCGTCCTCACAGAGACCATTTTCTCATGGCCTGGCTTGGGCCGCTATGTTGTGGATTCACTCATGGGCCGAGATTACGCAGCCGTGCAGGGTTGTATACTTATCTTCGCCGTGCTGATGACCCTGATTAACTTAGCTGTGGATATGATCTATGTACTGCTGGATCCAAGGATTCGCGTTCAAGAGTAAAGGGGATCGGCATCGATGACAAAATTTGAGGCACTTCGGGATCTACTTCGCAACTGGAGCGCATCAGTGGGGATGATTTTCATTGTCTTGGTCCTGCTGGTGGCACTCATCGGGCCAGCGTTGGCTCCCTATGACCCCATCGCTCCTGCACCTCTCAACAGGCTGAAGGGCCCAAGCCACGCCCACTATTTCGGGACAGACAGCCTTGGCCGCGACATATTCAGCCGAGTCATCCATGGCAGCCGCATCTCCCTGATGATCGGGCTCATTTCGGTCACCATCTCCCTGGTGCCTGGGACCTTTCTCGGACTTCTGGCCGGCTATTTCGGAGGACGGTTAGATAGCCTCATCATGCGGTTCATGGACATACTGTTGGCCTTTCCAGCCATCTTGCTTGCAATTTTCATTACCGCTATCCTGGGGCCCAGTCTAACCAACACCATGATAGCGGTCGGCATTGTCTATATTCCGCATTATGCCCGAATCGTTCGCTCAAGCGTTTTGACCCTGAAAGAGCAACTTTTTGTCCAGGCGATTGCCCATCTGGGCGGCGGCCACGCTCGGATATTGGGCCAACACATTCTGCCAAACTCCCTGCCTCCAATCATCGTGTACGCCACTTTAGGGATGGGCACGGCCGTTTTGCAGGCTGCGGCACTGGGTTTTCTGGGCCTCGGCGCTCAGCCGCCCCAGCCCGAATGGGGAGCCATGCTCAGCGAGGGCCGCCAGTATATCCAGATCGCGCCCCACGTTGCGGCCTTCCCGGGAGCGGCAATTCTGCTCTTGGTCCTTGGATTCAACCTCTTCGGCGATGGTCTCAGAGATGCGCTGGATCCCTCCTTGAGGTCGCAATGAGGGAAATAGTTCTGGACATAAAGGGGCTTACGACCCAATTTCAAACCAAACGGGGTGTGGTCACTGCGGTGGACGGGATCGATCTGACCCTGGACAGGGGCGAAACGCTCGGAATAGTTGGAGAGAGCGGATGTGGAAAGAGTGTAACCGCACTGTCCATTCTCGGGCTGCTTCCAAAGCCGGCCGGAAAAATTGCCGCCGGTCGGATTTTTTTTGATGGACGAGATCTGGTCACCCTCCGTGAGGCAGAAATTCGCCACATCCGTGGCAACGACATCTCCATGATTTTCCAAGAACCGATGACTTCGCTCAATCCTGTCTATACGGTGGGCTTCCAGGTTCAGGAGGCCATACGGAAGCACCGTCATATGAACAAGAGGGAGTCTCGAGCCGAGGCCATCAAAATGCTCGGGTTGGTGGGCATCCCTGAGCCCGAGGCCAGGATCGACGATTACCCTCACCAGATGTCGGGCGGCATGCGTCAAAGAGTCATGATCGCCATGGCTTTAAGCTGCCATCCTCAGATCATGATTGCCGACGAGCCCACCACCGCTCTGGACGTAACGATACAGGCCCAAATTCTCGATCTCATTGGGCGACTTAAGGAGGAAATCGGGATGTCGGTCATGCTTATCACCCACGACCTGGGCGTAGTGGCCGAAATCAGTCAGCGGGTAATGGTCATGTATGCTGGCAAGGTGGTCGAGAGTGCCGACGTCAAAGAGCTATTTGCCAACCCGGCCCATCCTTACACGGTCAGCCTTTTCAAGTCCCTTCCCAAGATCGGAGGCCGGGACGGTGCGCTCGAGGCCATTCCCGGTATGGTTCCCAGCTTGCTCAACCTGCCGAAGGGTTGCGCCTTCCAGGAACGCTGTTTTAAGACGGAATCTCGGTGTCAGCAGGAGCCCCCTTGGCGGGAGATCACACCCAGCCATATGGTACGATGTTGGGAACCGGTGGAGCAATGAAAGTATCCCAACCCATACTTGCCTCCGAGCAACTTACAAAGCACTATTCTCTCAAGACTGCTGGCTTCTCGCACCGATCAGGCGTTGTGCAGGCTGTGGAGAATGTGTCTTTAACAGTCCTGTCGGGCGAAGTCTTTGGCCTGGTTGGCGAGAGCGGCTGTGGCAAATCAACCCTGGGACGGGTCCTCCTCCGGCTGGAAGACCCCACCGCGGGAAAGGTTTTTTTTGCGGGCCAGAATCTCGGCGCGTTCGGACCATCTCAACTGAAAAAGTTCCGCCGCGAGGCCCAAATCATTTACCAGGACCCCTACTCGGCCCTCAACCCGCGGCAGAAAATAGGCCGACTCATTGAGGAGCCTCTGAGCATCCACCGGGTCGGCACACGGCAGGAACGGCGGGACCGAGTGCACTGGCTACTGGACGTCGTCGGACTTCAACCCGATCATGCACAGCGCTACCCTCACGAATTCTCCGGTGGTCAACGGCAGAGAATTGTCATTGCCCGCGCACTTGCACTCAATCCTAAATTGATTCTTGCCGATGAGCCGGTATCAGCCTTGGATGTGTCCATTCAAGCCCAGGTACTCAACCTCCTCGAGGAGCTTCGGGCCGAGTTCGGGCTTACCTATATCTTTATCTCCCATGACCTGAGCGTTGTCGAGCACATCGCAGATCGTGTCGCGGTCATGTATCTCGGTCGTCTCGTGGAAGTCGGTCCCAAAAAAGAATTCTATAATCAGCCGAGCCACCCTTACTCACAGGCGCTGCTCTCTGCGGCGCCAATCCCTGATCCCACTGCGGAACGAAATCGTGTGATCTTAACAGGTGACGTCCCAAGTCCCGTCAACCCGCCTTCCGGCTGCTCGTTTCACCCCCGCTGTCCGGAACGTCGGGACATATGCTTTACGAAAGCACCAACCTTGAGGCAACTCACCCCTGAGCGCTGGGTATCCTGTCATATGAGGTAGATGCAAAATATCCAGATGCGGGTTTTTGGGAACAATAGGGACCTTCAGGCGCTCTGTGATAGGATTTCCAACTAGGGGTCTACTCATTCTCGCTTTTGCGCATCACTGCTGGATTGCCAGGTCAGCCGAGAGCAGCCCATTTCGAGATCAAATTCTCTACTGAGAATACCTTTGGGCCGACGCATAAGCGTAATCAAACGCTTTTCGATCACCCGATGCGCCCTTGCGCAAAGCTCCAAGAGCCTGCCCGAAGCGACTTCATCTGGCACCTCAATAACGATTTCTGATCGGGTGACTTCTGGATAGCGGACGGCAAAATTGATTTTCTGGGTACGGGAGACGGGTGGAAGCACCAGCAGCGGTTCACCTGTAGAAGCTGGAAATACCTTGGGCTCCGGGTTACGGGCATACCGCTGGTAGCGGGCTGCCAGCTCCCGGTTTAGATTAACGATTTCATCTTCATTCCGTATGGCCTGTCCCAAACGCTTACCTAACATGATCGCTTCTCGATGTCTTTTATGGGACAAATCTTCAACAAATGGGACACATGCATAAACAAACGTCCTGGGGATCCAAAACTCCCGAAAGCGGAAGGGCGCATATCCTGAAAAAGGCTGATCCCACTCATGGCACGGGACGCCGTGGTGATCCACCATGATTTCCGGCAACCAACGTCTCCAGAGCCTCGGTTTGGCTCGTGCTTCCGGAAAACGCGGCACCTTTAAAAAGTAGTCATTGTAGTACTCTGACCCCAAGGCATTGTATCTGGCAGCGTGGAGTTTATGGTCTTTACAGTGGGTTTGGAGTTCTTCGAACGTCGCAACACCGTCCGGATTTTCCATTGGGATCCATGCCACATTGACATGTTTAAGTAATTCGAGTCCTTGCTCTGAATTGGCCAGAAACCAGGCCATGCTCAACACAGCATTGGTGCTGGAAATCTCGTTTGCGTGGTGCCTGGCATTGAATAGCAACGTTGGTTTCAACAGCCGCAATTTTGCTGTGGAAATGAGCGCCCCGCTGCCCTTCAACCTCGCCTCCATGGCCCACACCGACCGACCCTGCCAAGAATGTGCTGCCTTCCAGGCATCCAAGTGAGGAAGCCTGTTAAGGCGTTGAATCCAGTTCTCCACTTTTTTGGCAGTCAACAATCGATCCATAGGCGGCCCGCTCTCACGCAACGGTAAGGCGTTCGTCTTGCCGGTTAAAGTGCTTAGACGAGGCGCCCTTACCCACAGCTGAAAACTATCTTTACGCCAGTCCGCTTTAAACCCCAAGGCCTGTGCTATTTTGATCAATCTTTCATGAACGGACGGCTCAATCCCTTTCAGTTTACTGCTAAATTCCATCCGCCAAAAGCCTCTTTGAAGACTCAACGCTCTAACTGACGGCAAGTGAGCTGAGGTTGACGCCAGAGAAGCAGTGGGCGCTTGGGCCCACGTCAGGGGCGTTACTTTTAGCTTAGCGCTCGGATTTTCGTTTTCAGTTTTGGAAAAAACTGTTGGCACAATTCGGCCAAGTTGAAGCAATGAAGGCAAGGAATTCCTCTTGGCAAAGGCGGAGAAGGCGTCGAGAAGCACAAAATAAATGTCCTCGTGCAAAGCCTCCATTGGACAGATCCGCTCTTCCCCAACTCCCAGCCGAAGGTCGGTTTCCTCAATGCATACCTCAACATGAATTTCCTCCCAGAACGCTGTTTGTCCTTCAAAAGACTCTCTTTCCAACCGTCCTTTCATCTGACTTTCCAAAAACGGGAGCCATTGATTTTGGAAAATTTGCCAGAATCTTTCCCGATCCGTTGCCACGGTTTCGTTCAAGACTACTCTGTAAGGCTGCCATAATTTAATGCCCCCTGTGGTCGGATGAACAAAACCGAACTTGGGGTCAATGCTTAAATAGGGGAGTCTAGACCAGCGGGGAGAAAATCCTTTATTGAATACGAGTTGCCCTTGATTGTTCCATGCGCGGGTGCGGTAGACACTCTGGATGCCCCTACGGACATGCAAATGAAGTTGTTTTTGATCCAGATCCAGTTCGCGCACCAACAGCTCAGGCGCCGGGAAGAGCTCTTGAAGCCAGCGGCTGCGCATTTCCAGACATTTACCCTTTCTGGGAAACGGGCGATAACTGATTTCCAGTTCAGAGATCGAACCCAGCCTTTTAAGATGAGGCAGGATATATTCCAGCAGCCATGATTGCCCCGGTTTGTAAGCATTTAGAATCTCCAAGTGCGGGGCATACCCGCGCTCCTTGAGTAAGACGTTCAGACGGGATTTCAGTATCTTTCGTCGCGCCAAAGGTTTGCTCACCTGTATTTGACCAAAGAGCTCACCCCGCCCCGGACGTACTCGCTGGGCAAGGCCGAGAACTGCATCCAGTTCCCCTTTCCACTCCGCCTTTCGGCGCAATGTCCGGGGTTTTGGAAGGACCGGGGGGTTGGGAAGAGATAGACTATGGCAGGCCTTTTGCAGTTTTCGTCCAGCATAAGCGGGTGCAGACGGCATTTCGTGCGCATCCGCTTGCCCCTTTTCAGCAAGAAATCGGGCCCATTGACCCCAAAAGCCCTGACCGATGAGCAACTCCTGGAATCCCTTCACCTGTTCTCTAAATCTATCTATGGGTTCGCAACCCGGGCCGCTCTCAATCATGGCCCATCGACACCAATTTCTAAGTGCTTGAGCCAGAAATTTAGGCTCTCCGTGAGCCAGAATGGTATTCGGACGCCGTCTTTTCGAGTTGAGAAGCCTGATTTCGTTCTTTTCGCGCGTATCTTCCTGAACTTGAAACATGACGTCCTGTGCAAATTCCTCCCCCACGGTAACCATAGGGAGTCTTATCTCCGTAGCTTCCAGAACGAGACGTGCAATTACCTCTGCCAAGGCCAGACCTAAATGAGGAGAAAGCTTCCCTGCATCGAGAGCGAAGCCTGCCATCAGTCTTCTGGATCTCGGTTCTCCATCTGAAGTCTCATAAAGACCGTCCTCACCTGCAAGAGATAGCAAGTTTGGCCGTGGATAGAGCTTTTTCATAGGAAATGCGTTGCGTTTGTTCCTAGATTGGCTTTCATCCAGCACCAGGTCATGTCCTGCAAGCAATCGACCCTCTCGATCAAAAAACTCCGCTCGGCGTGGTTGGGCACTGTTAATCTTCAGAGATTTCCATTCCGAAGGTAGCGCAGATTCCCCAGCGTTGATTCCCATGGCCAAGGCATTCAACAAGGTCATCACGCCTTTGCCGGAACTTCCGGCCAGATATACGACGTTTGGGTCCATGCGCCACATTTCCGCCCAAGCAAGTTTTCCCTTGCAATAGGACGTTCCTTCGCCCGGCCTCAGAATCACCAAGCTCCTTTCTGAAACGGAGGGAGCGATTCCGGCATGCACAAAGGGCAATGTGAGATGTGTAACTTCAAAAGATAAGCGAGCCGTCACGTTCAACACGCCGGCCCAGACATGGGAATCAGCAAGGGTGGGAGGAACAACCATGCCGAAACCGAGGGAATCTGGATATCCATCACCATTGGTATCCGTAAATATGGAATCACCTTCAAAGAGGTTAGTAATGTCAACTAACTTGCCTAAATTTAATTCCAGACCTTTCATGGATAACGCCAAAGGTTGCCTCTATGTTTATTCGGCCAGATAGCGAAAGGATATTGAATTACTCATATTCTTTAATAGGTTTTCTGCCAACCCCAGGCTTGGACCGAATTCCAAGTTTTTCCCTTAGGTAATTCTTTATGCTTTCAGATTGAAGTGTGAACAAAAGAAGTTCACTTATCACCAACCTCTCGTCTTTGTTGGGCATTAACAATACCCCTGACGCCTCCGTGAGACCGAGACTGGTTTCTTCTTTGTCTGACATAAACCTGCTCCTCAATACACAAGAATCACTCACTCTGAAAATAAAGTATAGATTAATGAGGCTCATGAGTCAATTGTCTGGGTACGGGTTTTGCACCGTTTTGTCATCCGGGGCTTCAGAAATGATTAAATTTGAAAGGCTATGGTGTCTCGATAAAGTTGTCTCACGCTACTTTCTCTCAAGCAAGAGATCCAACGGCAGACGTTTGAAGCTTGTAGAGGAGAAAAACTATTCCAAACACTAAGGGTCGATGTAGAAGATAGATCTTAAGGGAATGCTTTCCCATGGTCTCAAAGAGTCTTATCAAGAATGTCCTTTTGAGAAGGATCTTGTGAAAATCGACAGATTCCAAGTAAATACCAAGAAGCACAATGTCTACCCAAGGGTAAAAGGGGGTGTAGTCAATTGGGTTCACCCCTATCCATTTGGAAAAAGGGATCAGTGTTGGCTGAAAAATAA
>CBFDBW010000110.1:0-7989 GCA_965603145.1 uncultured Syntrophobacterales bacterium | reverse complement strand
AGAAATCTTGAGCCATACACAACATCAGCTCTGCCGTCGAGTATGGGCTCCAGTAAGACTGGATACTCCCTCGGGTCATATTCCAGGTCAGCGTCTTGAATGATGACAATGTCGCCAGTGGCGCCCGCAAAGCCCGTCCGTAAAGCAGCGCCTTTGCCCTGATTACGGTCATGGTACAATACCCTGATATTCTCCTGAGAGAGAGTAATTTCCTGCAATTGCTCACGTGTGCCATCTGTTGACCCATCGTCTACGATAATGATCTCCTTTTCAAGACCAACGGCTTGGGTGCGGTCGACGATTTCTCTGATTGTATTGACCTCATTGTAGACGGGTATTACCACTGAGATTTGCATATCGTCAGATCCATCTTTAGTTTTGGCAGGAAGATATTTTCTCAAATGAAGGATTTCGCCATCACCTGATTGGGGAACCAGAACATTGCAGCAGTTCATGCGAAATTAATGCCAAGGTATTAGAAGATTTTTTTGTCTGGGGAGCATTAATCATCAGAAAGCTCCTTGTATAAACGGTGAGTTTTGATAAAAGCTGCTACCCCTCCAGGTAGCAGATCCTTAATGGATTGACCGGCAGAAGTCCGCTGGCGTACTGCTGTTGAAGAGATATGGTCGATATGTTCACTCAGCCGCAAGGTGTGGATACAGGATGCGTATTGCTTGATGTGAGGGTTTTCCGGCAATTTCAACTGTCCCCCCCGCTCGAAAACCAGGAGTTGAAAACTAGAAAACATGTGCGCCAGGGCCTCGGCAGGATCGGGATATGGCCAGTTGAGAATTCGCTCAGCTGCGTCACGTCCGGTGATGAAGAAAATTTCAGGGCTCTGAGGATATACTTTTTGCAGGGCGGCGCAAATTTCCAGAAACAGGCCATGGGTGCAGAGACCCAGGGCGATATAGCGAACATCGGTTGTGCCAAGCCGCATCATTTCCAAACGTTGTTCAATGGAAGTATCAATAACGGGTTTATTAGGCAGGATTTTGGGCAGCACAAAAATTATTTCGTGCAGTTTGAACTGGTCTTTGGAGCAGCGAGCCAACAGCAGATGGGCGCGAGTTATGGGATTGTAAGCACTACCAAGCACCCCCAAACGTGCATTGCTAGGTGGTAGGACGGTTTGTGCTGGAACGAAGACTTCAAAGCTCGGTGTCTTTGGCTCACCCGCCCCAGGGTTATCCAGCATCGAAGAAAGACTCATCGATCATTGCCCTCCGCAGCCAATCCAGCGCTTTGTAGGCCGCTACAAGCTTTATTTTCTGGCGCTCACCCCCGAATTGAAACCTCTCGGTACGCAAACCTTTGTCACTCAGGAGAGCCAAGAATACTGTGCCAACAGGTTTTTCCGGTGTGCCGCCCGTGGGACCGGCAAGCCCGGTCACGGCCAGAGCAATATTCGGTTCGCTTTGTCTTTGAAGCCCTCGCACCATCGCTTCAGCTACCTGCATGCTCACCGCACCGCGCCGGGAAATGAGATCAGGTGACACCAAGAGATGGTTGATTTTGGCAGCATCACTGTACGCTACCATACTGCGATCAAAGTAAGTAGAACTCCCAGGGACGTTGGTAATAAGGTGGGCAATTAAGCCGCCGGTACACGATTCAGCCAGGGCCAGAGTGAAGCCATTTTCCATAAGGCTGCGTCCCACGACCATTTCCAGGCGGTCGTCTCCTCGGCCATATACGTAGAGTCCCAATTTTTGGACAACGGCTTGAACAACTTCTTCAAGTATGCCTTCGGCCGAGGTCGCAGTTGAAGCTTGGGCAGTCAGACTCAAGTGGTTTTCCGGAAAGTGAGGGAAATAGCCAAAACCAACGGTGGAATATTCCCTCTCCAGCTCTGCCATGAGGTATGCTATTTCCGACTCCCTGAGTCCAAAGATGCGCAGGACCTCCGAGCGAATAGTGACTTGCTCTGGGAATCGTTTCTTGAGGGTGGGCAGGACGAAAGCTTTCAGCATATCCGCCATTTCTTCAGGAACACCTGGCAGAAAGAAGAGAGGTTTGTCAGCACGGCTAATATAATAGCCTGCCCTGGGGCGAACCAGGTCTATACGACGTGCACCTTCGGGAATCTCTGCCATTTTGGCGATGGGCTGGGTCATGGGTATGTTGTGCTTTTTGAGATGGCTGGTAATGACTTTCCAGGACTCGGGGTCGCGGCGCAGGGGCCTCCCGAGAGCCGAGGCGGCGGCAGCATTGGTGCGGTCGTCTTCGGTGGGACCCAGACCACCGGTGACCAGGACAAAAGGGGCCCGTTCCATAGCCCGTTGCAAGGCCGCAACAATGTCCTCCTCTCGATCTCCCACCACCGTAGTCCAACGGATTTGGAAGCCTGCCAATCTCAGATGATGACCGATGTGGGCGGCGTTGTTGTTAACGGTCCGTCCCGAAAGTAGCTCGTCACCGACGGTAATCAATTCACCATACATGGTAGTTTCTATGTTAGTTGTTAATGATTTAACCACAAAGGGCACAAAGAGAATCGTGGACGTGGAGCACTCTAGTTATGGAGTGTTGGTGAATGTTGAGAAAACATCTATGATTACATCACTCCGGTACTCCAACACTCCACTACTTCAAGAGAATCATAACTGTGGGAGCGGCTTTCCAGCCGCGATTCCGACAAGGTCCGTTAAAGCAGCCCGGCAACGATCAACAGAAGCCTCAGGGTAACATTGGCGAAAACCCCGGCAAGAACATCGTCCATTACTACCCCCCAGCCGGACTGTAACCGTTTTTCTACAGTGCTGATGGGAGGAGGTTTAACGATATCAAACAACCGGAAGAGAAAAAAACCCAAACAAAGAGTCAGAAAGTTCAGAGGGAGCCAGAGAAGGGTTATGAGGAAACCCACCATCTCGTCGATCACAATGGGCCTGGCGTCGCGATCTTCGAAAAGTATTTCCGCTCTGCCTGCAATCCAGGCGGCAAAGGCCACAAAGATGACGGCGGTAACCGTTTGTACTATCGTGGTTGTCCGGTGGGTAATAATAACGATAGGGATGGCGGCGAAGGTTCCCCAGGTCCCGGGCATTTTGGGGAGGAAGCCGGTGAAGCAGCCGGTCGCCAGGAAAACAACGAGATCATTCTTACGGGAGGTATTCATTGGTTAGACGCCTCTGTCGTAACCGTACTCGGTCATTCCAAGGGACGCGGAGACACTGAGACACGGCGTAAGATGAGTGTTCAGTCTTTCTCCGTATCTCCGTTTTGCCGCGTCGCCGCGTCTGACTTATGGAGTCGTTCCCTTGCCCGATACATCGCCTCTTCATACACCAGCCGCAAAGCTACCTTGTGCCTCCGGGCTGCTCGTTGGCACCCATCGTATTCTGGCGCCACGGTGAAGCCGCCCTGCGGGTTTGTGGCAACTTTGACAGGCAGCTGGCCATAGGAAGTTTGGACACGGATGGTACGTCTGGGAAGGCTGTAGCGGTCCACCTCCTGAATGCGAACTCCGAGACTGGTGGTTTCATGGAAGAGTATCTGGAGTACGGTATCTCTTAATCCTTTTGAAACCAGGACCCGCAGCAATTGTCCAGGACGGTTCTTTTTCATCTGAGCAGGCAGAATGTTGACATCCAGGGCTCCTGACTCGAGGAGTCGTTCCATAATGTGTCCATATAATTCAGGGTTCATGTCGTCAATGCTGGTTTCAAAAAGCAGGAGCCGTTCCTTGATCACGGCCATTGTTGCTTGGCCCAAGACGAGCCGCAGAAGGTTGGGGGGATGACTCTCCGGGTGTTGCCCCACCCCGTAACCAACCTTTTCAATACTCATAGTTGGAAAGCCGCCATATTCAGAGCAAACCGTAGTAAGAATCGCAGCACCGGTAGGAGTTACAAGTTCTCTCTCTTGACCAGAGTCATAAACAGGCACGGACTCGAGTAGGGCCAGGGTGGCAGGGGCTGGGAGGGGTAGCATCCCATGTTGGCACTGGACAAATCCCCGACCCAGGGGCAGTGGGGAGGCCACAACCTGACCAATACCCAGAACATGGAGTCCAATACAGGCTCCCACCATGTCCACTATGGAGTCCACCGCTCCCACCTCATGGAAATGTACGTGCTCTGGGGGCTGTTGGTGTAGGTTGCCTTCAACTGTGGCAAGTCGCTTTAACACAGCCAGGCTATTTTTTTTGACCTGGTCAGGGAGCTTACTCTTGCCGATGAGTTCCCCAATCTGGTCTGAAGAACGAGGGGGCTGTTCCTCCTGGTCAACTTTGATATTCACCCTTGTTCCAGTGATTGGCCCTCGCTGTTCTTTTAATACCTCAATTTCATAACCGCTTAGCTTTAATTTGGACAGATGTTTGATGAGTGTTTTCGGATCAAGACCCAGATCAATAAGCGCGCCCAGGATCATGTCGCCACTGATGCCTGAGAAGCAGTCAAAATATACAATTTTCATAACGTTAGAAGACCCCATACCACGAGACGAACATTCAACCGGGTAGAACACAATACAAAATAAATCTGAAATTATAGAATAATTGATGTGAGATGTGAGATATGGGGTACTAAATTCCAAGAGAAAGGTTGAATCTCACATCACATATCCCACATCAATTACCTATGACACTTCCTTACTTGATAGTGAAGTGGGAAGTACGGTGGAAGCGATCTATCATGCGGCCGTAATAGGAGACGGCTTCTTGATTATTGCCATTCTCATAGCTGACGTGTACCTTACCGTTTTCGTGTTTCTCAATCTTCTTGATAGCGCCTTTTTCGCAGAAGAACTTGACAGCATTCTCAAAGGTGATGCGCGAGATGCTCTCGAAACGTTCGACAAGTTCCAATTTATAAAACTTGTTCCCCATAGAGTTTATCTTTTTCATGAAGTCGCGTTCACTGTAAGGTTTTTTGTCAAGGTGCTTGGTGGCCTTGAGCACGATCCAATACGACTCCATGTAACTTCTCAACAGACTTGCGAAACAAGAGAGTGCTTTGAGTCCCTGGTGGGTGATACGGTAGGTATTAAACTGGCTGCTGGCCTCGATTATGAACCGCTGGGAAAGGCAGTAGGCAAGCACCTGGTTGATGGTCTCCCCAAGGTTTTCGTCAGCGTCGTAGACAAACTCAAACTTAAAAAAGTCCCTGAAAAAGAGGAGATCATCCTCAATGCCGTTCAGGTTGAATTCAAAGGCCTCTTTGGTCAAGATGGCGGAGGAAATGTAGGCGGCCGGTAGCAGAAAATGGATAATGTTGTTTCTGTAATACTCGAGTTGCAGCCGGTTGCTGTCGTCCACCGTGTAAATACGTTCCTCCTCATCGGTCTCATCCTCATCCGCCAGCAGATCGAGCCACTTGCTCTTTACCATAAGAGTCAGGGTGTCTTGAAGAGTTTTGTCCAGGTCCTGGAGGCTGCTTACCGTAGGGACCTCCCTATGTTGGAGGTAATTGTGGTAATTGCGAGTGATGAGCTTGATCTCTGCCAGAGAGATACCCCGTTTGGATGTGGTGAGAAGTACTGCGGCCCCAAGGGCGAAGGGGGTTACCATAGAAGTGTTATTGATGTTATGAATGATGCGCCAGGCAAAATCCCGATACATAGCGTGGCGTTCTTTGGGCTTCATGGTGTCGAAGTCCAGATTGAGCCGGTTCATGTAAGTTTTGAGAGACATTGGCTGGGAAAACTTTACATAGACCCTACCGTAGCGTTTCTTCAAGACTCCACGGGCGCGCACCAACTGGGCGAGGCTTTCCTTTTTCTTGCTGCTGCCTTTCACCTCTTTTAGATAGGCTCCCTCTTCCAAAACCCGGTCATAGTTGATGGCACAGGGTACGAAGATCAGATCATCGCAGTAGCCTTCTTCCACCGCCTGCATCAGGATTGCCAGTAGACCGAGCTTGGGCAGCACCAGTTTGCCGGTCCTGCTGCGCCCACCTTCAATGAAAAACTCGAGGTTATGGCCCTCGTTGACCAATGTCTTGATATAGGCAGCAAAGACGTCGGTATAGAATTTCTGCCCACGAAAGCTTCTCCTGATAAAAAAAGCTCCTGCTTTGCGGAAGAAAGTTCCCAGAGGCCAGAAAGCCAGGTTCTTGCCGGCGGCAACGAGAGGAATGTTTAGATTGTGCCGAAACAAAAGGTAGGAGAGAACCAGATAATCGATGTGGCTCTTGTGACAAGGGACATAAACGAGCGGTGCTTTCTGCGCGGCTTGTTTGACCATGTCCAAAGAATCCACGTCCAGGTCAATACCGTCATAAATTGTGTGCCAGATCCAAGTGAGCAATCGCTCCCCAATCTGCACGTAGGTCAGGTTGAGGTCGGTGGCGATTTCGTCGAGATAACCATCAGCCTCCTTGCGCACCGCTTCAATGGTTCGATTGTTGGAACGGGCTCTGCGCTCCATTCGTTTCTGCAGGTCCTTATTATGGAGAATGATCTCCTTCATTTCCCATCTGCTCTTCAAAACTGGACCCGTTACCACTCGGCGGTGCCGGTCAATGCGGTCGATAACCTCCCTACGAAGCTGGAAAGCGAGGCTGGATTTTGAAGGGCTCTGGGCTGGCTGACCGGCCAGCCATTCCTTTACGTTGAGGGGTTCGGCAATCTCGAGGATGTTGTTCTTGTAATTGCGGAGGAAAGCTACCAGCTTACGTAAGCTCCCCGGCCTTTCTTTATGACCGAAAAAGATGTCCACTACACCCTTTTGCTGTTTCTCAGGTGCCTTGCCATGAAAGATGAGGCTGGGCACTAAGATGATTGGCATATCCGTCTGGCTCTGGGTCTCGAGCAGGAGGTGGAGGGGATCGCGTTCGGTAAAGCCGAAACGTCGGTAATATCCAGCTTTACCTACCAGGAACAGCACCGAGGGTTCCCGCCCCAGAACCAGTTCGCGATAGTCCCCGGTCTGGTAAGGATTGGGAAACGCACCCTCTTTGAGATAATGACGCAGAAATGAAAAAATCAACCTGATAGCTCTGAAGGCCGGTAGCCACAGGATCGGACGCATGTCAAAGGCAAACACTGGCGGCCTCAAGTCAGCTTGTGAGAGCCTCGAGTTGAGAAAAAGGAAATCCAGGTGGCTGCGATATTTGACCGCATAGATCAGGAGACCTTCTTCCTCCATGTCTTTCAGTAACCGTTGCTGACTCTCGAGAAAGGAGGATTTACCGGCAAGCTTATGGAGTAACCACCCAAAAAAAGAAGGGGATCTTGGGCCCATGGTGAGGCCTTGATCTATCTGCAAGGTGCCATCAGGGGAGTCACCGCTTGACCCAGATGGTCGCTTTCGCTTGAAAAACTTAAACAAAACCATGCTTGGTATCGTCTCAGTGAACGTGAGAGAAAGAAGTCTTAATTAAATAAAGTTAGCAGATTTGCAGTCCAAAACCAACCGATTTTTGGACTATGCATCAAGGGGACGGTGTTGTTTTATTGTGTTGCTTCTTTAACCCGGATATTTCACGAAGCAATGTCGCGAGACCGTGGAGACGGCCGTGCCACCGGGCAATCACAGGGTGTTGGATCCGAGGCGCACTTGAACAGTACGTCGCAGGATCCGACACCCGAGGACGCCCGGAAGGACGGTCATATCCGCAGTCGCAGCAGCCGATTCGTGAAATATCCGGGTAAACTTAATATGGAGTTGAAACGAAGAGAAAATGAGAAACGCAAAGCAACGAACCGTCCCCTCATTGGTCCTCATTGGCAATAAGAAAGCTTTATGGAGATGGAAGCAAATAGGACAAATTTCTGGAAGAATTGCGCCGATCTAATCTTTTGATTTTACGGAAGAATTTGGAATGAATGTATGCCGGCGGGACCCGTTGCAAATACCTAGTTTCCATCCATAAATGGCCCTTTGACGCAATCTCTACGTCAATCTTCGGGATTTCTGGTTTGGCGTACGTGAAATACGCCTCCGCGCAATCCCTTGATTTCCTTGACCTTTCGGCAAATTGCTCATTTATGAATTGGAAACTCCAGCTAGCGTCTTCCGGAGTTTCCGGATGGACACTA
>CBFDBW010000109.1:0-8017 GCA_965603145.1 uncultured Syntrophobacterales bacterium | reverse complement strand
CTGGGCACATCTCCTTTTAAAATTATCCTGTCTCGTTTCAGGGTGGGGTCGGGGATGGGAGAGGCGGAAAGGAGAGCCTGGGTATAAGGATGGAGAGGGGTCTGATAGATTTCTACACTATCAGCTAATTCCGCTATTTTGCCGAGATACATAACCGCGAGCCGATCGCTAACGTACTCCACCACTGCCAGATCATGAGAGATAAAGAGGTAGGTGAGCCCAAACGCTTGCTGGAGGTCCTTGAGTAGATTAATCACCTGGGCTTGAATGGAAACGTCCAGGGCTGACACGGCCTCATCGCATACGACCAGTTTGGGGTGGAGAGCCAATGCTCTCGCCACACAGATTCTCTGCCTTTGTCCTCCTGAGAATTGGTGCGGATAGCGGCGCATGTGTTCCCGCCGCAGGCCAACCACTCGAAGCAGTTCCAGTACTCTATCCTCCCTTTCTCTTCTATTCTTGATGCCGTGGACGAGCAGGGGTTCCCCCACGATATGTGAGACTGTCTTGCGCGGGTTCAGAGAGGAGAAGGGATCCTGGAAGATAACCTGCATTTGCCGACGCAGATTTCTCATGCGCTCCTTGTTATAGGCGAGGATGTTCTCTCCTTGAAAAAAGACTTCACCCGAAGTCGGCTCCTCAAGGCGCAGGATAAGGCGACCGAGTGTGGTCTTGCCGCACCCTGACTCGCCAACCAACCCCAGCGTCTCACCCTCACGTATGCTCAGGTTGACACCGTCCACAGCCCTGACCGATGCAATCTCCTTCAAGAAGACTCCACCTCGAATGGGGAAGTGCTTCACCAAAGCTTTCAATTCAACAAGGGTTCCATTTGCCATCTGAGGATCAAGCATATTTAAGACACCGTGCCGTGTGATTTTTCCCCACCTGATACATGTGCGGCTCTATGGTTCTGCAATCAGCAAAAACATCTGGGCAACGGTCGCTGAACAGGCAACCGCTGGGGAGGTTGAGCAAAGATGGCACCACACCGGAGATGGCGTTGAGTTTCTGGTCCCGTTGACCCCTACCAAGAACGATGATGGATTGCAGCAACCCTACGGTGTAAGGGTGCTTGGGCTCAGCAAATAGGGCCTTCACATCAGTGTATTCCATGACTTTACCGGCGTACATTACCACCACATGCTGAGCCATTTCAGCAATAACACCAAGATCGTGGGTGATGAAGAGGATGGAAGCCCCGGTCTCTTCCTTGAGCTTGTTCATCAGAGCAAGAATCTGAGCCTGGATGGTTACATCCAGGGCGGTTGTGGGCTCATCGGCTATCATAAGTGTGGGGCTGCAAGCAAGAGCCATTGCAATCATCGCCCTCTGCCGCATGCCGCCACTCATCTGGTGGGGGTAGCAAGCGCTGCATTTCTCTGCCTCCGAAATGCCGACCAACTGGAGCATCTCGACAACCCGGTTGCGGGTTTCACTTCGGGACAGGCGCTGGTGGAGCTTGATGACCTCTGCCACCTGATCGCCCACAGAATAAACCGGGTTCAGGGAGGTCATGGGCTCCTGGAAAACCATGGAAATCCGGTTTCCCCTTATTTTCCGCATTCTGGCCTCGGGTAGTTCCAACAGATTGGTGCCTTCAAAAAGAATCCTGCCGCCAACGACCTTGCCAGGCGGATCAGGGATGAGGCCGATGATGGAATGGGCGGTTACACTCTTACCGCACCCCGATTCTCCTACCAGTCCGAGGGTCTGACCTGAAGCGATGGCCAGGTCCACCTCATCAACAGCCTTGGCCACCTGACCTCGAACGTAGAAGTAGGTCTGCAGTTGCAGAATTTCCAGGACGAGGTCGTTGCTTCCCATTTGCACTAATCCCTCAACCGTGGATCCAGGGCGTCCCTGAGACCGTCACCGAAAAGGTTGAAACCAAGCACCGCAAACAAAATCGCGATGCCGGGAAAGGTCATAACCCACCAGGCCCTGAGGATGTGGGAACGGCCCATGGCAATCATGGCGCCCCACTCGGGTGTGGGCGGCTGGGCTCCCAAACCAAGAAAACCAAGGGCGGCTGCATCCAGGATGGCAGAGGCAAAGCCAAGTGTGGTCTGGACAATGAGAGGGGCCAGGCAATTGGGGAGGATGGCGACAAAGATTATTCTCCAGTCCCTGGCGCCAACGGACCTGGATGCGGTAACGTAATCCTTCTCGCACTCCTCCAGGACGGAAGCCCTCACTATTCGGGCGAAGCGGGGTATATAGATTATCCCGATGGCGATCATGGCATTGGTCAGGCCGGGACCCAGGTAGGCCATGATTACAATGGCCAGGAGAATGTGGGGAAAAGCCAGGAGTATATCCATGAAACGCATGATGATATTGTCCAGAAAACCTTTATAGTAGCCTGAGATAGCGCCAAGAAATGAGCCGAAAAAAACAGCGATTCCCACAGTGGCCAAAGCCACAAGCAGCGAGACCCGGGCACCGTAGACAAGGCGTGAAAGGATATCTCGGCCCAGATCATCCGTGCCGAGAATGTTCTTCCAGGTTCCTCCCTCCGCCCAGATTGGTGGTTTGATCTGATCGTACAAAGAAGCCTCGACGGGATTGTGGGGACTCAAGAAAGGCGCCAGGATGGCAGTCAATACAAAAAGAGTGATAACCAGCATCCCGGCCACCGCTGTCTTGTTGCGCCAGAGCTGTTCCAGTTGATCGAAAAAAGGGTGGCGGTCTTCTGGGTTTCTCGAGGATTTTTTTCTCTGTAATAAAGAAACCATTTCTGCTACTGCACGCTAATCTTGGGGTTGATTACCGCATAAAGGATATCGACAACCACGTTGATGATCACGAATATACCGGCCACAAAGAGTGTCCCCCCCTGAATGACCATATAGTCCCTCTGCAGTACCGCGTCATAGAGCCATTTCCCCACCCCGGGCCAGGCAAAGATTGTCTCGGTGAGGATGGCACCTGCCAAGAGAATGCCAAACATCAGGCCAATGACGGTTATCACTGGGATGAGCGCATTACGCAAGGCATGTTTCAGAACAACGACTCGAGGGGAAAGTCCCTTGGCTTTGGCGGTCTTGATATAATCCTGGCGCAAAACCTCGAGCATGCTGGAGCGGGTCATGCGAGCCACTATGGCCATGGGGATTGTACTCAAGGTAAAGGCAGGCAAGGTCATGTGCCAAAGGGCGTCCCTGAATGCCGCCCAGTTTTTGGTCAACAAAGCATCCAAGATATAGAAGTTGGTAATAGTATGCAGGTCTATACCCACGCTGAGTCTTCCGGACATGGGAAACCAGCCAAGGTGCAAGGAGAAGATCAACATTAATATCAGCCCCAGCCAGAATATGGGCATACTGACCCCCACGAGGGCCCCGAGCATACTTATGTAGTCGAAAACTGAGTACTGCTTGGTTGCGGAGATGATGCCGAGAATGATGCCCAAAAAGGTACTGATGACCATGGCGGCAACGGACAGTTCTATGGTGGCGGGGAAGCGCTGTTTCACCTCAATCGAGACCTTCTGCCGGGTCCAGATGGTCTCTCCCAGATCCCCTTTCACTAATCTCTTCAAGAACATGCCGTATTGGACGTAAAGAGGCTCATTGAGACCAAGGTGCTCCCGCATCGCTTCCAGGGCCTTTACGGTGGCCCGCTCCCCCAGGAGAAGTTCTGCTGGGTCACCAGGGGTTATGTGCATCATCAGAAAAATGATGATGGATATCCCCAGAAGGGTGGGAATAAGGAGGAATATCCGTCTAATGATGTAGGCTAGCATGGAGTGTAATTGTTTCTGAAAGAAGATCGCAGATTATAAAAAACAGATGCGTTCAGACGCAAACAACATGGCTCGAAAGATATAACCTTTCCCGGGGTAACGGGCAAGTACACACATTAATGAGGGGGAGTGGGCAATAGGCCCGCTCCCCCTCATTTTACAGTCTATGGAGCGCTTGCACGATGCTTACTCGAGCCGGACGTTTTTCATCCGCACTGAAGCCGTGGGATGGAGCTTGAAGTTCATAACGTTGTTTCTCGTCGGCCAAATCGCGGTGGAATGGGCCACGGAGATCACTGCCACCTCATCATGGATCAACTGCAATGCCTTCTGGTAGATCTCGGCCCTTTTGGCCTGGTCGATTGTCTGTTTTCCGGCTTGCATCAGTTGGTGGTATTCCTCGTTCTTCCACTGGGTTCTGATGGCGGGTGAGGCAAGGCCATCAAAAAGTACGGCCAGAAAGTTGTCCGGGTCGCCATTGTCACCGGTCCAACCAAGCTGGAAGAGGTCCATATCCTTGGGCTGCTCGCGCTGGCGTTTCAAATAGGTTCCCCAATCGTAGCTGACGATCCTTGCCCTGATCCCTACCTTGGCCAGATCAGAGATCATGGCGACGCCTACTTTTAACCCTTCAGGATTATAGGGCCTGGGAACCGGCATGGACCAGAGGGTGATCTCCGGCAAATCGCTGCCTCCCGGGTAGCCGGCTTCGGCTAGTTCCAACTTGGCCTTTTCTGGATCGTAAGGGAAGTCCTGGATGGCGTCGTTGTAGCCCCACATGGTCGGTGGGATGGGGTTCTTGGCCACCTGTCCCATACCCTGGTAGATGTTGTCCACTATGGCCTTGCGGTTGATGGCGTAGGCTATCGCTTTCCGCATATGGATGTTATTCCAGAGTTTCTTAGTGTGGTTGAAGGAGAGGTAGCCGATGTTCATTCCAGGCTGAGATACCAGTTTTAGATTGGGATCTTGCTCGACCAGTGGAATATCTGCCGGGTTGGGAAACTGGCAGATATGGATGTTTCCTGCTTTCAGTTCCAGGAAGCGGACCGAGTTCTCAGGAATAGCGCGGAAGATGACTTTATCCAGATAAGGACCGCCTGATTTATCCCAGTAGTTCTCGTTTTTTGCCAGAACAATTCTGTCGTCCTTGATCCACTCGACAAACTTGAACGGGCCGGTCCCCACCGGATTGCGGAGAAACTCTTTGGGATTCTTTGTGAATGCAGTAGGGCTGATGATGTCGGCAAAGTCCATCCCCATGTTGGCCAGGAAAGGAGCCTCAACCCTCTTGAGCTTGAAGACAACGGTGTAGTCGTCCACAGCTTCGATGGAATCAATGGTGTCATCCATCTCCATGGAGACCCAGTACTCGGGCGGACGTTCCTGCGGTGGGATATCCCAACCGGTGCCAAAGAATTTCACTTTTCTATCTTTCATCATCCGGCCGATGGAAAAAACTACGGCGTCAGCGTTAAAGGGTGTGCCGTCGTGGAATGTGACCCCTTTCCGCAAATTGAATGTATAGGTCTTGCCGTCAGGCGAGATCTCCCAGGACTCGGCCAACCCCGGTTCCAGGGCGGTGGACTCATCCATGTAAAAGACCAGGGCCTCATAGATGTTGTCGCAGATCATGAAGGAATTTCCATCCGTCTCGTAGGCCGGATCCAGTCCCACACTGTCACCGCCGCGACCAAAGACCAAGGTGCCGCCCTCTTCCTTAGAAACAGCTGGGGCGGGAGCTTTAGCCTTTTCAGGTTCTTTCACCTCACATGCGGTCATCCCGAAAATGAATATGAGACCACACACGAGCAGACCGATTTTTCTAATCATTCCCTTCCTCCTTTCTTCAGAGATTTGCTTGGATGAAACTTGATCCACTGTAACAAACTAAAAACCCTCAAGAGAAAGCTCCACTTCTCCGAGAGAATTTGTGCTGGAGGATTGCAGGATGAGCACATGGGCCAGTCAGGCCTAGGGCATCCTATAGTCGCTAATAAGACTCCTTTACAATGTTGCCTCAATAAAGGAAGCTTGAAAGTTGGGAGGACTCCTTTTATATATCTAAGATTACCAGAATAACAATGAAATGTGCAAGGGATGATTAGGTGAGATCAGCGAAAAGTAAGTTGAAACCTGCCCAGTTGCTGGTGGAACACAGTGGCCTTTTTCTTGAGAAGACCCTTCTAGGCCCGGTCTTGGATCTCGCCTGTGGTGAAGGCCACAACTCTATTTTTCTGGCCCTGAAGTGCGTGAAGGTGATCAGTGGAGATCTCTCCAGTGAGGTGCTGGAGAGAGCAGGGGGGCTCGCAGCGGAGTGCGGCGCAGAGATTAGTGGATGGCAAGTGGATCTTGAACCAGAGGGAGTCAATCCCCTGCCCGAGCATGCTTACGGGGCAATTCTGGTTTTTCGCTATTTGCACAGGCCCCTGATACCCTGCATAAAAAAGGCTTTGAGAAACGGTGGATTGCTGCTATATGAGACCTTCACCGCTGAACAGCCCCGATTTGGCAAGCCTCGCAATCCAGATTATCTGCTCCAATCAGGGGAGTTAGGTCACATGTTCGCAGACTGGGAGGTCATTCATTACTTCGAGGGTATCAATGAGAACCCCACCAGGGCGTTGGCCCAGATCGTCTGTCGGAAGAGAGCATAGAGCATAGGGCATAGAGCATAGAGTTCTGGCACGAATGGTTGGAACCTGTCAAGTGAAAGCGGTGATTGGTAAGCGGTGAGCAGTAAGCGGTAAGCGGTGAACTGTGAATAACTGACCTGTTTGACTATTTTTCTAATTTTCTAATTACCAACCTGCTTACTGCCTACTGCCAGCTGTATTTTCCCATGCACCATGCGCTTTTACTGAATGTGTGATTCTTAGGGAAAGAGACAGGATGTCGCTACGAAACTTCGTAATCCTTGTCGTACTAGGCCTCATCTGGGGTGCATCTTTCCTCTTCATCAAGGTGGCGGTGGCCACTATTCCACCTTTTACCGTGGCTTTCGGACGAACAGCACCGGCCGCCTTGGTGCTTTATTTGGTCTTGCGCTCCCGGGGTCTGAGGATGCCCTCCTTCGGTCCCCTATGGGGATCATTCTTGCTGATGGGCCTTTTCAACGGTGCTCTGCCATACACCCTCATAACCTGGGCTGAGATACACATAGACTCTGGACTGGCCGCGATTATCAATGCACTCATGCCACTGTTCACCGTTCTTCTGGCCCACTTCTTCACCCAGGATGAACGGCTCAACTTTATGAAAATCGCGGGTATTTTCTTGGGGTTTCTCGGAGTGCTGGCACTCTTTGGTCCTGCGGTTTTGAAGGGCCTTGGCACCCATGTGTTTAGTCAGTTAGCGGTCATGGGCGCTGCCTTGTGCTATGCCATTTCCGTCATATACGGACGGCGACTACGAGAAATTACCCCTTGGGTGTCCGCCACCGGTCAACTTATTTGCGCTGCATTTCTCACCCTGCCAATGAGTCTCGTGATCGATGCTCCCTGGCAGCTGTCGCCGACACTTCTCGCCCTTAGCGCCCTGGCCTGCCTTTCTCTTCTGGGAACAGCCTTGGCTTATATACTCTATTATTATTTGCTCGCCCGAATAGGTGCCACCAATGTTAGCCTGGTGACCTATTTGCTTCCTATAACAGGGGTCTTCTGGGGTGCTTTTTTATTAGGCGAGAGACTCCACTGGAGTGCGTTCGTGGCGCTAGCCCTCATTCTTGCAGGAATTGCCGGGGTCAACAATCGGTTGCCAAAGTTTTCTTTGACCAAGAGAGTTGTGGTCGAACCATCCGCGGAGTGAGACAGTGGGCGGCACGACGCGGTGACGGGGAGACACGGCGACGCGGCGAAAGGCTTCATTCAACACCTTTGTAGACCGTGGTATCGGGATGAAAAGCCTGCCAGGCAAACCAATAGACATAGATGTGGGGAACCTCCCCGCCTCTACCATCTCTGACCGCCACCACTTCTACCCCAACGTTGACTTGCTTGCTCTGTCGCTCAGGAGATTGATTTTCTTACAGTCCAGCTGAAATTTAGGCACAGCTTGTGCGAAAGAGACGGACACTACCAGGTTAGCGAAGCGCATGCGGTGTACTGTGGGAGCTGCTTTTAGCCGCGATGAAAGGAAGAGAGAAAGGATAGTGTTCTTGACCTGAATCCCAAAGGGCATAATAATATATTAGTAGTTCACATAATTGAAAATGGGGACCAAAAGCAATGAATAAAGAGGAACCCAGTAAAAAGAAAAGTGGCAGTTTGG